>JAFTDG010000164.1 GCA_017454325.1 Desulfovibrio sp.
AGCACGAATAGCGCTATCTGTGAGTGACATGGGGGCAACACCTCGGCTTATATGTATAGTTGCCCCCATACTTGCCCCCAATTTTTTCGGCTGTCAACGTACGTAAACGAAGAGTAATGAAATAAAAATCTCCAAAAAACAAAGCCCGCCAAGGTTTTTGTACCTTGACGGACAGCTTCAAATAATGATTTGGTGGGCCCACCAGGACTCGAACCTGGGACAAGCCGGTTATGAGCCGGAGGCTCTACCAACTGAGCTATAGGCCCAAGGACATAACTATAACTGCTCTTGCACCGATGGTCAAGGGCATTACCGTTCACATGCCAAAACAGACAGTCTGGCCATATAGGCATGGCCTGTACTACCCCAAAGGGACAAGTACAGGCCACCACATATCAATCACATAAAGAACAGGAATGTCAGCAGCCCAAACAAGGGGACCAGAATGCCCACAGACCATGCCATATAGCCAAAGAAGCTGGGCATACGCACGCCCTGGCTTTCAGCAATGGAACGCACCATGAAGTTTGGCGCATTGCCAATATAGGTATTGGCCCCCATGAACACCGCACCGGCTGAAATGGCCGCCAGTGTGGCGGGCAGATCGTACATGAGGTGCTGGGCATCGCCTCCG
This sequence comes from Desulfovibrio sp., assembly GCA_017454325.1. Lineage (GTDB taxonomy): Bacteria > Desulfobacterota > Desulfovibrionia > Desulfovibrionales > Desulfovibrionaceae > Desulfovibrio. Next base: position 635 of record JAFTDG010000164.1, read on the forward strand.
GCAGTATTAAAGAACACGAGGTAAGTCGGGGCATTGTCCAAAAAGCTGGAAAGCATACCTGTAAGCCAAAAATACATGGCATTGACCGGCTGACCGTCGTGTGTGACCATGCGGATGAGCGAAGCCAGTGCCCCGTCGGTGCCCGCGCGCAGGATGGCAATAGCAGGAATCATACTAAGGAAAATACCAAAGAAGAGCTTGGCCACTTCTTCAATGGGGCCCCATGTAAAGCCGTTCAGTTCACGGCTGCGCTGTTCGGTAAACTTGAGGGAAAGGCCTGCCATGCACAGCAGAGCAAGATCACGTAGCAAATTTTGCGCTTCAATGGATACACCAAACACTGAAATGAGCTCGCCAAGAGGATACAAGCCAGAAAGTAGCACGGCGACTACAATGCCCAGCAAGAAGAGAAAATTGATCTTCCCCTCTATGCCAAGCTTTTCATTGGAATCCGATGACGCCGGAGGCTGGGGACATCCCTCTTTGCGGAACAGCAGCGTGTCTAGAATGAAGAAGAGAAGCAGCAGTATGGCGGCCATCAGAGACGTCTTCACCAGCAGGTTAGAGGCCGTCCAGAAAAAATCCACCCCCCTCAAAAAACCCAGAAACAGGGGCGGGTCGCCCAGCGGAGTTAGGGAACCGCCGATATTGGCAACCAAAAAGATGAAGAAAACTACGGAATGCACACGGTACTTGCGATGGGCGTTGGCGCGTAACAGTGGACGAATGAGTAGCATTGCTGCACCTGTTGTACCCATCCAGCTGGCCAGCACTGTACCTACCGCAAGCAAGCCAGTGTTAACCACAGGTGTGCCTACAAGCGTACCTTTGAGGCGTATGCCTCCTGCCACGGTGAAAAGCGAAAATAACAGCACTAAAAAAGGCACATAGTCCGTCAGAATGATGTGCAGAAATTCATACAGTGCTGTGGAAAAGCCATAGACCAGTGCACAGGGAACAAGAAAAGCCAATCCCCAAAACACTGCGACCTTGCCGAAATGCGCCTCCCAAAAATGGGGAATGGTCAGAGGCATGATAGCGATGGAGAGCAGCATGCAGGCAAAGGGCACGGCCCACACCACTGACAGTTCCGCCCCGGGAATGGATGCGTGCCCACCGCTGGCCAGCGCAATACCAGGCAGAAAGAGCACAGCGAGAGAAATCGCAAGCGCAATTACATGTTTTGACATAAGTGCTCCTCAAGAAACGTCATCTGAATTATCGTATGTGCAAACCACTATAGCAATGATGGTATCATGCCGCCTCGTCGTCAAAAACACAAGCGCGAAAACGCGATTACATGAAAAAAGCCCACCTGAGCAGAACAGGCGGGCCGTCAAAACTGTAGCGTTGTTTCGTGGCGCTAGAAGGGCCAGATGTTATCCATAAGTCTGGTGAACCACCCGGGCTTCTGCTTATCGGCCAGCACGCCCGAGCCATAGTATTCAATGGTGGCATCCGCAATTTGAGTGGAAAGGATGGTATTGTCAGCGCTAACATCGCGTGCGCGAATCATACCGCGTACCACCATATACTCTGTTTCGTCGTTGACGCGAATTTCGCGTGCGCCCTCAATTTCCAGCAAGCCGCCCGGCAGCACTCTGAGTACGCGTGTTGCCAGTGAAGTTGTGACGTAATTCTCGCGCTTTGTCTTGCCTGTGGCGCTCAGGTCACTGGTGGAATTGCTGGCAAGGAGCGGGCTGTCTTCCTCTACCCTGCCCTGTGGGCCAATGTTGACAAAAGGAAGAAAACCGGTCTTTGACTTACCGAACAGGGCGCTCACCCCGTAATTATTGGAACCATTCTTGTTGGCTGTAGTTTCGGCCTTGTTTTGAGCCTTGGTGTTCTCCACCAATTTGACCACCACAAGATCGCCCACACGGCGGGCACGGGCATCGTCAAAAAGGGTATCGCCTTCACTTGCAGCAAAAAGTGAACCCGGATTGTTCGCCGAATATGCCTCCTGGCGGTATTCCTGCGGCGGAGTGACCGGCTGGCGCAGGGCCGGGCGTCGATGTGGCGTGCCACCGCACGCACTGCAGCATAGAATGAGCAGCATCAATAGGGGAATAGTATGGCGTGCCTGCATGTGTTCTCTCCTCCCACAAGCATATGCATTCGTTGCATTCCAAAGCAGGGTTAATGAATCTCCACCGTATTGCCATCCTTGACAGTGGCAAATACCTGCTTTTTCGTTTGCAAATTGCGTACCGGAATGGTCGCCCCAGGTTCGCCATCCGCAAGTGCCTGGGCCTGCGCCGCTATGCGCAGATTACCCCTAGAATATATAAGATTGACCATGTCACCACGCTTAACGGTACGTTGACTCACCAAATCACTTTGTAAAATGGGCTCACCGGCATTTATGGCACGGGCCAGCTGCCATGGCCCACCCCTGCCGTCCCAAGGTAGCTCACGCAACTGTGAGGCATTCACCTTCATGAAGGTCACAGACTGTGCTGTAAGGGCATCTCCCTTGTTCAAGGCCTGGGCAGCAGTGGGAGCTGTGACCCACAGGGTCAGGTTGACAGTGCCGGAAATGCGCCGCAGCACTGTCCCGTCGGCTTCCTGCACGGCAAACCGCAACGGCACACGCCCCGGGGCAAGCTTGCCTGGCTCCAGTTGTACCTGTTGTTGCGCGTGGGCGAGAAATATATATTCCGGCAAACGAAAGTCCCCCAGTTCCACTTCTCCCGGCATAGCGGAAATCTGAGGTGTCAGACTTTTGACAACATAGGCACGCAAATCATCCTGATAAAAAACCATGCCCCCGCGCTGGATGGCCAGCGATGGCGGTAAAATACAGCGACTGGCCACATCCTTGCCCAAAGCCTGTTGCAGTGCCTGCGCAAGGCGTGAGCGACTGACCTGCAAAGGCTTCCCTTCTGTGGAAGGAGCTGGCCACAACTGCTGTCCCTTGAGCTGATTCCAGATATCAGGATCCATATTACCCAAGGGAGCTGCGATATCGCCCAACAGCACCATATCAGCCCGGGTGGCAGCAGCCACTTTGACCTTGAGCCGCCAGTCTCCTGCCGACAGCATATGTGTTTGTCCGTCCTCTGACATCGGGGCGGTACCCTGGGCTAACATGGAACGTGTTTTGGCGGCGCGCTGGTCTTGAGCACTCTCGGGCAGGGCCATGGAACCCGTTTTCGCCCGCTTGCCCTGCGTACTGAGCTGATGCTGTATCTGCGAAGGGGAACGACGATGGTTGCGGTCAGTATCCTGCCACACTGTGCCAGAAAAAACTCCCCCGGCAGGAGCCGCCATAATAAAGTCCGGCAGCGCCAGAGCCAGCACTGTGCAGATGGCCAGCCCCCGCAGACCGTATCGTGCCAGTATTGCCGCAAACCACAGCATGCCATGCCCCATTATTAGCTGCGCTTGAGCTGTACAGCAATGCCCAGCATGGAATCTGACGTCTGGATGGACTTGGAGTTCACCTCATAGGCTCGCTGGCCAACTATCATGTTCACCATTTCGTCCACCACTTCCACGTTGGACATTTCCAGAAATCCCTGAGCCAGGGTGCCCACATTGTCCGTACCAGGCACACCTTCTGTGGCGTCACCGGAGGCCATGGTCGGCGTAAACAAATTGCGCCCACGGGCATCAAGGCCTGCGGGATTGATAAAGGTGTAGAGGGGTATTTCCGCACCGGCCAGCTCCTGTCCCTGAGAATCCAGGGCGGCGATATGGCCGGATGAGGAAATGGAGATGGTCTTGGTTTCGGCGGGCACGGCAAACTCTGGCTGCAAAATGTAACCATTGGCCGTGACCACAGTACCATCCTGATTCAGCTTGAAGGTGCCCGCACGGGTGTACATCAGCTCGCCGTTCACATCCACCTGGAAAAAGCCATCACCTTCAATGGCCACATCCAGCGAGTTGCCCGTGTTTTGAAAATCACCCTGGGTGTAGAACTTATGCACCGCTACGGGCCGCGTGCCCAGGCCGACCTGAATACCCACCGGCAGGCGGTTATCCCCTTCGGTGATGGCTCCCGCCATGCGCATGGTCTGGTACATGAGATCTTCAAACTCTGCCCGACTCTTTTTGAACCCCGTGGTGTTGACGTTGGCGAGGTTATTGGAAATGACATCAATATTAAGCTGCTGGGCTATCATGCCGGAAGCGCCCGTATACAGAGAACGCATCATAGTGGTATTTCCTCCTTACCGTACCGGCCCTTACACCGGCAGACTATTCATGCACAGGCCCATTATCCAGCCCGGCGGCCTACCTTGGTTGTGGCCTCGCGATCCAAAGAATCCGAGGTCTGCATGACTTTCTGGTACGCCTCAAACTGACGCTGCACTTCAATCATATTGACCATTTCGGAAACAACCTCAACATTGGCCGCCTCGGTAAATCCCTGTTCAATACGTGCACCATTGAAATAGGCATTATCTTCTTCTATGGTCACATTTTCCCTTGGCTTAAAGAGGTTGCCGCCCAACTTTTCTAAATTTTGTGGATTGTCCACGCTGACCAGCTCCAGCTGCCCCACCACGGCATCGTCGGCCTGTACCTGACCGTCACCGCTGATGTGGATATAACGCGTGCCAGGCGGGATGCGAATATCGCCACCGCCCTGCCCCATTACAGTATACCCCTGGGTGGTCATGAGCGTACCTTCGCTATTAAGTACGAATGCCCCGTTACGCGTAAGATACGGCCCCGTGGGCGTATTCACTCTGAAAAATGCGTTCTCACCGGCAATAGCAACATCAAGATTGTTACCGGTATACTGCATCGCTCCTTGGGAAAAATCTATCTTAGATACGGCAATACGGTGTCTTGCGGCATTGCGGGGTTCTGGGAACAGGGGTTCGGAACGCAGGTTGAGAATCGGTTCTCGTATTTCATCATGCGCATAGATGGGAAAGGTGTCCTTGAAGGCCAGTGTTTCCCGCTTGTAACCGCGCGTATTCACGTTCGCCAAATTATTGGCGATGAAATTCATGCGGTGTTCCGTGGTCAGTGCGCCGAAAAGGCCGCTGTACATGCCCTGTTGCATAAGATGCTCCTTTGTTGGCGGCTGCATAACTCTGCATTGCCGCACTCTCTGCCGGATGGGTTTACCACCCGATACCATCACACATGCAACATTTAGACCAACACGACCTCAGCATTCTTCTGTGGCAAAATACTCCCCTCCATGCTACCGTAGCTCTGTTTGCGGATTTCGTGCCATACCACCGCACTCAAGGCAGGCCCTTTGCGGTGCGCACCTGCGGGAAAGCTGCATATCTCAAAGCTTCTTCAACAACCAAGCGAGGTACTCATGGCATCTCTATTTGACATTCTTGGCAACAGCGCCCTACGGGACGTTCTGGGACAACTGACGGGGCAGGCGCAAACATCCTCCCGCAACTTTGGCAGCACCTCCGGTGGCCTCGGGGGACTGGGCGACGTTCTCGGCAATCTCGCCGGACAGGCCCGCGACTTTGGCGGTCGCGCCCCAGGTGGCATGGGCGGCCTGCTGGGTGCCGGAGCCATCGGGGCCATACTTGGCCAAATCCTGCCCAAGGGAGCCGTGAATACGGCCGGTCTTGCGGGCATTGGGGCAGTTGCCTGGAACTTTTACAAAAAATGGGCCCAGCAGCAGGCTGCCGGGCAAACGGAGCAGGCCAATACTCAGGGCAGCGGCTGGGATGATCTCTTTGGCGAAACCCGACAGGTTAGCAAAACTGTGGCTGACCCCACGGGCATGCTGCTCCTGCGCGCCATGATCTTTGCCGCCAAGGCAGACGGCCACTTGGACGACATCGAACAGAGCCGCATTGAAATGATGCTGCAGCAGATGTACCCCGGCCAGGATGTTTCTGCGTTGCTCGCGCACTTCACCAAAGAAACCGTTGATCCGGCTGTGCTAGCCCGTGAAGTGCAAACTCGCGAACAGGGGGAAGATCTCTACCGTCTTTCCTGCCTTATTGTGGATGTGGATAATTATATGGAACGCACATACCTGAATGGCCTTGCCCAGGCTCTCGGCCTGGACGACGCAACCCGCAATGCCCTAGAACAAGAGGCCGAAGAGGCCAAACGGCAGCTGGCATCATTATAATTACGCTAGTTTTACCCACTGACAGCAAAGGGCGGAACATCAGGTTCCGCCCTTCTTTTTTCTTCAAAAAACATCTTTCTCTACCCTGCGGCCAGAGCTTTCAGGTCTTCCGTCTGTTTTTCGGCTTCGGCAAGCAGTGGCTCCCAGCCCGAGCCATCCCTAGCACGCAATTTTTCTGTCAATGTAGCAAGCGGGGTGAGTATGGGCGTGAGCGCCAGATTGGCATGCACCCCCTTGAGAGCATGAGCAAGTTCAAAAGACTCATCCAGATTGCCGGATTCCAGGGCCGTGCGCAGGGCTGTAAGTTTGCCATCGCCCAAGGCCATCTGCACCAGCTTGAAGTACAGAGTCTCGTTGTTCATGCAGCGGGAAAGCCCTTCGTCACAATTCGCACCGAATGCGGTCAGTGTTTCCTTGGTAAGCATCCTATTCCCCCTTGTGCAGCAGCTTGACAAATTCTTCGGGTGGCATGGGCCTAGCGAAATAAAAGCCCTGTATGACATCACAGTCGAGGTGCTTCAGTAAATCGTACTGCACTTTATCCTCCACACCCTCTGCAATAATCGGCAGTTCAAGCAACTTCGCCATACCAATGACCAGCTTCACCACTTGGCGAGCTTTGTCACTGGTAGTAATGTTGCTAATGAGCCGCATGTCCATCTTGATACCATCCAAGGGCAGTTCGGCCAGCATATTCAGCGAGGAATAGCCACTGCCAAAATCATCCATCTCCACCCTGAAACCCTGTTGTCGCAACTCTGTCACGATTTCCACAAGATGTGCGGCATAGCCGGCATACGCACTTTCCGTGATTTCCAGAACACAATCCTGCGGGGTAATGCCGTTGTCGCGCACGGTACTCAGCAGACTGTCCTTGAAATCCACATCATGCATATCAATGCGCGAAACATTTACAGAAACGGGCAGGGAACTCCCCCAACGATTCTTCCACTCCCGTATATGCGCAGCGGCTTTGTTCCAAACATAGCGATCCAGCTTGGAAATAAGACAATACGTTTCTAGCAGAGGCACAAACGCCCCCGGAGCAAGCAGACCAAATTCGGGATGCTGCCAGCGCACGAGGGCCTCTGCACCCACCAGTTCCGGCTTTTCGCCTAGGATGCTGTACTTGGGTTGATAGTGCACGACAAACTGTCCCTGTGACAATGCATCTTCAAAGTCCTCTATAAGCCGCTGTGAGAAAATCTCCTTACGGTGCATTTCCTCGTCATACACGGCCATGTTCTTGGCAAGATTGCCACATATGGCATTGCAAGCATGGCGGGCACGCACAAATCGTGCTTCCATGGGCACGTCATGGTCTACATTGGGATAGACCCCCATGCGGATATGCAGATTCTTGATCCCCTCGGTTCGCCGCATGCGTGTGACGATGCGCTCAAGCACCTCCGCATGGTCATCCCTATGTGCAACATACAATAAGAAATTATCCGCATTTTCACGGCAGACCACTCCCATGCCGGAACCGAGCTCGGTCATCAAGTTGTCTGCAAGGCTGCGCAGCACCTCATCACCAATGGCGCGCCCGTAAAGATCGTTGATCAGATGAAAATTGCTGATATTGATGGCTATGGCGTCCATAGCGCGGCTTGCATCGTACTGTTCGATGCGGTTGGCATACTCAAAGAAGAATCTGCCCGAATACAGCCCGGTCAAGTCGTCATTTTCCATGCTTTTGATGATGGCCGCATCTTCAGCTAACTGGATGGTGCGCTGTACACGCGCCATAATTATTTCGGGCATATCATAAGGTTTGGGGATAAAATCCACCGCCCCCATGGCAAGGCTTTTCACTTCAGCAGATTTCTCTGACGTCAAAACAATGACGGGGATGCGCTTCAGGGTTTCATCCTCACCAAGCTTCTGCAACACCTGATAGCCATCCATAACAGGCATAAGCAGATCCAGCAGAATAAGCGAAAGCGTCATGCCATAGTCACCGATCATGCGCATGGCTTCGGCCCCGTCTCCCGCATGGAGGATCTCGTAATCCCCGCCGATCATGGTGCCCAGAATTTCTCGGTTGATGGGCTCATCATCGACGATGAGCACGGTTCTCCTGAAAAACGCATTGTCATCCATGGTGGCGCCTCCTTTCCGCGGGATCACGACCCGCACAGCAATAATAAGAAGCCAGTGTGCAAGAAAAATCAAGTAAAAAGATGCACTACCGCAACAGAGAAGAATGAAAGCCTTGCCTAGCACGCATCCCGACTTATCTTTTCTTCGGTCTCGAACACCATGGCTGCATTATGGAGGTGAACTATCATGCCCATGTTTGACTTTGTCTGCACGGTCTGTGGTCACAAATTTGAGGAGCTTGTCAACAATGATGCCGTCATGACGTGCCCGCAGTGTGGCGCAACGGCGCAACGTCAGATGAGCGTTCCAAGTCCCCTCAAAAAGGGGGCCTTCCCTTACAAGCCCGGCCCTGTGCGTCCCTTGGGTTCCGGCATGCCACCCAGTTGCGCTTCCAATGGTTGCACGAGCTGCGGTAGCTCGCACTGATACAGTTCTACGCCTACTGCCTCAGCTGCGCGTCTTCATGCTACCACCTTGCAATCGCTGGAACCTTGTTCTACACTTATACGTCTTATTAGCAGGAAGGAAGCTATGCTCCGCAGTATGACAGGCTTTGGGCGCTGTATGGTTGACAACAGCAACAGCACCCAGCAATGGGAAATAAAAAGCGTCAACGGCCGCCATCTTGACCTCAAATGGCGTCTGCCCGTCTTTGTGCGCAGTTTGGAACCACGCCTGGAAAAGGTCGTTCGCCGGTACGCCTCCCGTGGTCGGATAGATATCACACTGACGCTGCAATTCGCCCCTGGCTCGGCTCCCGATGTGCATTTTGACCATGCGCAGGCAGCTGCAATGCTGGATAGTTTACAACGCTTTGCTGACGAGCACGACATTCCTTTCACACCTGATTGTTCAGCCTTACTCCACATTTCCTCGTTATGGACCGACAATAATGATATGTTGCCTGAAGATATGGCAAGAGATCTGGAAGAAGGATTGACCCTGGCGCTAGAAGACTGGAATGAAGCCCGTGCCACAGAAGGCCGAGCTCTGGCCACGGATATGTATTCCCGTATTCTACGCATGGAGGAATGGACGGAGCTAATTGCCGAACGCGCCCCCGCCCTCAAGGAAGAACGGGCTGAAACCCTACGTACACGCCTTGGCGAAATGCTGGCCCAGTCAGGACAGGAGCTGGATGAAAGCCGTTTTCTGCAGGAAGTGGTCATTCTGGCAGATCGGTTGGACGTCACTGAGGAACTTACTCGTCTTAGCACCCATCTGACACATTTGCACGACCTGTTGCAGACTGGCAAGGACGCAGGCCGCCGCCTTGACTTCACTCTGCAGGAGTGTTTTCGTGAAATTAACACCTGTGGCAACAAGTTGCCCGACGTACAGCTTTCACGCATGGTGGTGGATTTCAAAAACGAACTGGAAAAATGCCGCGAACAGGTGCAGAATCTGGAATGAGTCATGCCCCGTGATCGCCTAGTCAATATCGGTTTCGGCAACTATGTGTATTCCTGTCGGGTCGTTGGTATAGTCAACCCCACATCATCACCCATGAAACGACTGCGCGAGGACGCCCGGGCCGAGGGAAGACTCATCGACGCGACCCAGGGGCGCAAAACACGCTCCATCTTGGTTACAGATTCCAATCACGTCATTCTTTCTGCCATCCAGCCCGAAACCATCATGCAGCGCTTTGCCCAAGAGGAGGAAAACTGATGCCACGCCAAGGCATTGCACTGGTATTGAGCGCACCCTCTGGGGCGGGTAAGACCACTCTTGTCAGGAAGCTCCTCACAGAGTTTCCCCATATTGGCTATTCCATTTCCTGCACCACAAGACAGCCACGCGCGGGTGAGGTGAACGGCAAGGATTACCATTTTCTCACTCGAGCGACCTTTGAACGCCTGCGCGCAGAAAACTATTTTGCAGAATGGGCCGAGGTCCATGGCAATCTGTACGGTACGCCTTTGGCCCCTGTGCAGGATACACTGCACCAAGGACGCGATCTTCTTTTTGACATTGACGTTCAGGGGGCAGCCCAGCTCAAGCTCAACCTGACGGAGGCCGTCTTTGCTTTCATTCTTCCACCCAGCATGCTCGAACTGGAAAACCGCTTGCGAGCCCGTGGCTCAGACGATGAAGCAACCATTAATGTACGGCTTGACAATGCCCGCAAAGAACTGCTTGAGGCCCACTGGTATGACTATCTTGTGGTCAATGACGACCTAGACAAGGCATACGAAGCATTGCGCGCTCTCTACCTGGCCGCCGGTCTTGAGTCCTGCCGCAATCCTGGTTTGGTGGAAACCATTCTCACCGCCTGACACGGTATATCTATGTCCTCAAGCGTATTATCCACACAACTTATCGTCGCCTTGGATTTCCCTGCAGCAGCGCCGGCGCTGGCACTGGCCCGTCGTCTGCACGGCCATGTGCCTTGGTGCAAGGTAGGTCTGGAACTCTTTACCAGCGCCGGCCCGACATTGCTGACGGAACTGACACATCTGGGCTTTCACGTTTTTCTGGACCTGAAATTTTATGATATTCCCAATACCGTAGCCCGGGCCGTGAGCGCTGCCACCCGTGCAGGGGCTCATATGCTGACGCTGCACTGCCAGGGTGGCGAACGCATGTGCCGTGCCGCCGTTGCTGCAGCACAGGAGCAGCCTACCCCTCCCCTGCTCTTCGGCGTCACTGTACTGACCAGTTTTGGCCCCGGTGAAATGCCAGGCATCGGCACAACTCCCCAAGATTTTGCCTCACAGCTCGCCCACGGGGCGGCAAGCTGGGGGCTGGACGGCGTGGTCTGTTCAGGCCACGAAGTCGCTGCTATCAAGACACAGTCACCCAGCCTGCGCTGTCTCTGCCCCGGCATCCGACCTGCTGGCACGGCCGCAGACGATCAGCGACGTATTATGACGCCGGCAGCTGCCGTACGGGCAGGGGCCGATTTTCTGGTAGTGGGCAGGCCCATCACGGCAGCACCCGACCCTCTGGAGGCCGTGCACCAGATCACCATGCAAATGGCCTCGGTCACGCATCCACTCACGACAACACATACGAACACATAGCAAAGGTACCCGTCATGTCCATGCAAGCCACTCAGGCCGCCAAGAAATCCGAAGTACGCGGTGTTTTCTCTTCACAGGAGATACGCAAGGTTGGTACTGGCACGACCACACGCAAGACCGTGCAGAAAACCTTCTGGTTTGTAGAGCAGCACGGTGACGTTATCGAGTGCCAGCCACTGAACACCAATTACATACCCAGTGGCCCCAAGCGCAAGATTACCATGGATGAGCTCATTGCCAAGTTCTCGCCTGAACCGGAATTCTATATGAACTCCGTGTTCCCCAAGATGCAGGAACTGCAGCAGAATGTGGACAAAGGCGACGAGCACCGTAAAAATGGCGAAACCTTTGCCGCCGAATACGAATATTCCCGCGCTCTCAAGTTGGATACGGACAATGTACGTGCCAATTTTGGCATTGGCCTCACCTATTTGGAACGGGGCGACAATGCCAAGGCTCAAGACATCTTCCAGCGTCTGGTCAAACTGGATGCCACCTTTGAGCCGGAGCACAAGCATTTGTTCAATGAATTTGGAATCAGCCTGCGCAAAAGCAAAATGCTCGACGAATCCGTTGAATACTATCACCGTGCACTGGAGCTGACCAAGGACGACGAAAACCTCTTTATGAACATGGCCCGTGTGCTGCTGGAAATCAAGGACATTCCCGGCTGCGTGGAACATCTTCTGAATGCCCTGCGTCTTGCGCCCCGGCACGAGCCCTCCCTCAAGTTCCTGGCCTGGCTCATCCAGAAGCAACTGGTGCCTGCGGACAAAATGGATCAGGTAAAATCGGCTCTCCAGGCGGCACAAGAGGCTTCACAGTCGGGCACAGCCCCGCAACAGCCCGCAGCCGCAGGCTAGGCTTGTGAAACGCTGGGTACTACGTGCGCCACCGCAGGGCGTTCCATCCGCTCCGCCGCCCGCGTGGGCAGAGGAATTAACCATTTCTCCCTTTCTGCTACACTTGTTATGGCAGCGAGGGCTGACCAGCAAGGCCGGCATGGAGGCTTTTCTTTCTCCACGACTTGCCTCCCTGACCCCACCGGAGCAGTGGCCCCAGATACCCGAGGCTTCACGCCTGCTGGCAGATGGTCTGCTTTCCGGGAAAAAGCTCGCCGTCTGGGGAGACTATGATGTAGACGGCATCACAGCGACCACGTTGGTGCTGGAAGTGCTACGCACCCATGGCATAGCAGCCCTGCACCACATTCCAGACCGCAACAGAGAAGGATACGGCCTCAACGTGCCCGAGGTGGAAGCCCTGGCAGCCCAAGGGTGTACCCTTTTGCTCACCGTGGACTGCGGTATTGCCGATGTGGAGGCCGTCCACCGCGCTCGGGAACTGGGCATGACCGTGGTTGTTTCTGACCACCACCTACCACCTGAGAATCTGCCACCGGCAGATGCGCTGTGCAACCCCCGCCTCTGCCATGAGGCAACACTGCCCTATCCTCACCTGGCCGGCGTGGGCGTGGCCTTCTACCTCATGGGAGGAGTCAATGCTGCATTGGCCCCACATACAGGTAGGCGCCACGCCATGGGCGACAGTCTGGATCTGGTGGCTCTGGGTACTCTGGCAGACGTCATGCCCCTGACCGGTGAAAACCGCATACTGGTGCGCGGCGGCCTCGCGCGCATTGCTACCGCACGCCGTCCTGGCCTGGCTGCTCTCAAAACGGTCAGCGGCATGGATCCTGCAGCAGACCTGACTGCCGGGCAGGTGGTCTTTCGTCTGGCACCGCGCATTAATGCCGCCGGACGGATGGGCAAAGGGGCACTGGCCTTGGATCTTCTCTATACCAACGACCATGCCGCAGCCGCTCGTCTCGCCCAGTCACTAGACGCCCTAAATACCCAGCGCCGTGAAGAGGAAGAATGCATCCATACCGCAGCACGCGACCAGGCCGTAGACATGCTCTCCCACGGCCCCCACGCAAGCCTTGTGCTTTACGGCAGGGACTGGCATCCCGGCATTGTGGGCATTGTGGCCTCGCGCATTGTGGAAGAATTTTACCGCCCCACCATCATTCTGTGCGCAGACCAAGGCAATCTCAAGGGCTCAGGTCGTTCCATACGCGAATTTGACCTCTATGCGGGCCTGCAGGCAGTGTCTTCCTGCCTGCTCTCCTTTGGCGGACACCGGCTGGCGGCCGGCGTACGTCTGGCCCCTGACATGTTGGAAACCTTCCGAGCCAGTTTTGAGACCATCACTCAGGAGGCACTGGGCATAACCCCTCTCTGCCCCAGTCTGACTCTGGAAGGCCCGTTGGGCTTTGACAGGGCGTCGGACAGGGATTTTCTCAAGGAACTTGCCTTGTTGCAGCCTTATGGCCCCGGCAATACCGAACCCGTTTTTACGTCCCCCCCCCTGCTTGTGAAGGAACGCGTCCAGCTTGGCCGAGGTCGAGAGCACGTACTGCTGCGCCTGACCGACCAGAAAAGCGGCATCACGCTCTCTGCCAAGGCTTGGCGTATGGCAGAAGAACTGGGGCCAGAACTACAAGGGAGACACATTCTCGTGGCCTATACCCCCCGTCTGGACATGTATAACGGTGTCGCTTCTGTGGATGTGGGCATCAAGGACTGGCGCCCCTGCTGATGCCAAGGAACACGCCTCTTATGTGCATACAAACTGAGGATATGCTGTTAGGTATAAACCCGTGCCTATCTGTAAAAGGATTCTGCTGCCGGCATGTCTGGCCTGCACGGTTGAACGAGCCATTCGATATCACCATGCGTATGCGTTTTGCTTACCATGAGGAAAGTTTCGTTCTTCCAAGGACCATACAGCACCTGTGCCCCACGTTGGTTGCCCTGTAGGCATACCTCACGCATAAGCAGTCCGTCGGATTCCACACCAAAATGGCATTCCATGGGTGAAAATTTTCCATCCTTCTGCCCGTAGACCTGCCCCAAGGTCTTGCCATGTTCCACAAAGGCCCACACCTCGCCATTGATACACCCACGGATGGCGCGACGTGACTGCAATTCGGAAAGGCCGGGATTGTCTGAAGCAAATCTGCCAGCAGACATCCACCACCAGATGGAACCACCTATGGCGATGGCAAAGACAATGCACATGATTACAACCGCCATTTTGTTCTCCGTGCCGTTATCGTCCTGGTATCGCATAAACACGACCTCAAGTCTGCTGTACTGCCCCTGAGCGGCGACTCAACATGTCGTTTTACCCCGCATCCCACTTGGGATCAGGCGGTATTTCGCTCTCGTACTGCTCCAGATATGCCTGCAGGCGCTCAGAACCCTTTTCATGAATATCACGCCAAGTAAATTTTGCAGTGTCCAGTTCCGACGCGAATTCCATGCGCACGGGCACCCCGGAAGGGCAGTTTGCGCGGCCCAGGCCAAGGTGCTTGGCCACAAACAAATAAGTATTATCCTGTGTGCCCACATTTGCTGGTGCAAAAAAGACAACATACATCGTTCCAGAGGAAAGCAGTGGCCGAGCCAGTTCCTCAGGCAGACAAATACAGGCTCCCCCCCGGGAGAGATTCACTATGCGCGCATTATCGGTGATATATTCTGACGGTTCGCGTAACAGATTCACCAAGCCGGTCCTGGTCTTGGGGATTTCAGCCGGCAGCACGACTTTGAAAAAATGATTGATATTTTCCTTCAGGACATATCTTTTACTGGAGCGTATGGGACGCACCGTGTACTTTCTAGGGAATTGCAGTAACAGGCTCCGCAGGTTTCCAGCAGCATCATGTGTAGTTTTGTTAATAAATGCTTCGCCTATGATATTCGCATTGATGAGTTTATCTCTGTTTTGTATATTTTTCAGAATAAATGAAAAACTTGCGCGGTTATTATCCTTGCTTACAGGATCAAGAAGAATCTTGACATCCTGCACCACATATTGTGCGTTCATTCCATTAATATCGTTGATATGCCCTTTGGCATCGACAACATAATAGAATCCACCGATTTCAACACAGCAACGTATCTTTATGCTTATATGCTCATGATAGGCCGCAACGATATAGCTATTGGGGCTTCCCTCAAGATTGATCATACCCCCTCCGGAATGAAAAAAGGGAGAATATCTTTTGCTGCCAATATACAGCAAACTAAATCATTGCAAAAGAGTCAAGTGCTTATCACGGACTTTGCAGCATTATAAAAAAGTTCCTTCTTTCACAGCATATTGCAGTGTTGTCATACCCTAAAAGACGTTCCTGGAGAAAGAACGGTCTGCCCCTGGGGGCAGAGGTTGAACAGCTTTCCTGTTGGCAAAAGCGACAGTAACCGGCACATCAATACCGGACGCCAATCAGCAAGCGCCACCCTGTTCAAGGCTGTTTTGGCTCCGGCAACGCTTCTGCAGCGAAACCGATACGCCGGCGCACAATATACAGAGGCCGCGCCTTCACTTCCATAAAAATTCGGCCTAGGTATTCCCCCAAAATGCCCAGAGAGATAAGCACCATACCGTTCAGGATGAGCAGCAGGCAGATGAGGGAGGCATAACCCGGCACATCCACGCCGTACACAAGCGTGCGCACAATGAGGTATGCGGCATAGCCAAAACCTGCTAATGCCACGGCCAGGCCCGTGTAGCTCCAAATGCGCAGCAGCATCGTGCTGAAACCGGTAATGCCGTCTAACGCAAAATTCCAAAGCTTCCACGGGCTCCATTTGGTGGTGCCGGCCTTGCGCGCTGGTCTGTCATAATACACAACGGTCTGGCGAAAACCTACCCAGGAATACAAACCCTTCATGAAACGCGCATGCTCAGGCAAGGTGTTGAGTGCATCTACAACACAACGGTCAAGCAGGCGGAAGTCACCGGCATTTGGAATGAGCCGGTCGTCACACAGTCTGTTGAACACGCGATAGAACAACCCGGCAGTGAGGCGCTTGCCCCGGCTATCGGCATCCCTGCGCCGCCGTACGCCCACTACCGCCTCATAGCCTTCCTCCCAGCAGCGCAAAAATTTGGGAATCATTTCCGGAGGGTCCTGCAGATCCACATCCATGGGGATGACGGCATCCCCGCCTGCGGCCTTGAAACCAGCCGCCAAGGCCTGATCCTTGCCGAAATTGCGAGCAAGTTCCACAATTTTAACGCGTGCGTCCTTGCGGTGTTCCTCTTCCAGAATCGCCTGTGTGCCATCACGGCTGCCGTCGTTCACAAAAATGAACTCAAAGGCATATGGCTCTCCGGCAATCACAGGACGCACGGTCTCCAGAAACATGGGAACCACGCCCTCCTCGTTATATACCGGTACAATCAGCGATACCAGTCTGCGCTCTCCATCAGTCATACACATTTCCCTCTACTGCTGCTTGACAGCACTGTTCCTTTCCCCTGTCGAACCTGAAGGCAGCTCAGAGTCTGAAGCATCTGATGTCGCCGGAGCGGCCGGCGCAGAGGCTTGTGGCACAGACACGTCCGATGTGGACTGCACAGGTGCCGACGTTGCCTCCTGTGCAGCAGCCCCTTGTCCGTCACTGCCTGTACCCGCATCCTGCATCACTGTATCTGATGCCGCAGGGGCCGGGGCCACTACATCTGACGGCTGGGAGGGCACAGGCACCTGAATTTCCTCAAGATGCAGCAGTCGGGCGTTGGGCACGTGCGCCAGCTGCGGAGCCAATAACAAAGCCGCCGGCTGCGTCAGGAGCACCACCAGGCAAGCATAGATAAACAGCGCCGTGCCTATACGGGGCCGTACCCAGGCCATGCGAAGGGCCACAAGAGCAGCCAATACGCAGAGGCCAGCAAGCAATGGCAGACCAGTCAAATCAGACAAGACGGTTTGCTGCGCGTCTGTCAGAGAAAGAGGCAGCAGCGAAGCAAGTAATTCCCGGCCTGGCGCAACATACAAGGCACACAGCATCCCCCCAGCACACAACAGGCTGAGAGCTGCAATACCGTGAAACATCCTGTTTCCTAGCGGAGAGAGGCGTAACAGAGCCTTGCCGAGCAAGGGGGCGGCAATGCCCACAATGCACAGGGCCGCACTCAGGTGGCTCATGGCAAAAAGGCTCAGGCCACAGGCCAAGACAAGGCTGATCCAGAGGAAGGCCACACCGGCCCTGTCCTTGCGGGAGGCGGCCAGATCCCATGGGGCACGACGCACAACACGCCACCAAGAGACACAACATACCATGGCCAGCCAGGGCAGCAGGCCCAAAGCTGCAAGGGCCAGGGGCTTCCACCATAGCGCTGGCAGAGGCCAGAGTACAAGAGTCTGCCCAAGACTCTGCAAATAGCTGGCAGCGGGCTTCCAGAGAATAAGTGCACCCAGCCACCCTCCCACAAGAAGCAGCATGCACACAAAGCCCAGCAGTCCGTCCAACCCGCGCCCACGGCGCAGGGTACACCGCCAGAAAATGAAAACCAGACTGGCAAGCAGAGGCAGCAACAAATGGAAAGGGCCGCCCGTCAGTCCGGCCAGTGCCGCACACACAAAGCCTAGGGGCAATAGCAAAAAGGCGTGTTCCTGGCGCCAGCCACGGCACAGGCAGGCTAGGGAAAAGAGTGTCAGTGCTAGAGCCAGCCCCTGTGGTCCCGTAAAGCTGGACACAGGGACAAAAAGAGGTGCACAAAAAAGCACAAACCCGCCGGCGAGCGTCCCTTCACGACCAAGATCAGCCGCACGCCCCAGCAGCAGCACGGCCAGCAAGGCCAGAAGCGCACCCATGAAACCCGCAAGGGGAAACAACAGCTGGGCAGCCAGCTGCGGAGCCATTTGCGCAAGACACCAGTCCAACCCGCGCAACAACCAGTAAAACCCCGGCCACTGGGCATAATCCCCGTTGGCGGCCGGTGCAAGTAACAGCCCCTGGGCAAGGCTCAGCTTATATCGAAGAACCTGCTGTACCTCGGCCGGACAAAAAAGATTCCAGCCCAGAAAGGACGACCAGCCTTGTGCCAACAGCAGACACAACAGCACCAAGCCGCCCGCACGCCCCCATCCTCCAAAAGTATGCCCGGCAGCATCGGTCGTTTCCGGGGTCTGAGCAGATGGCGCTACAGGTGCTCCGTCCTTATCCGGCTCTGTCCCGGTATGAGTGTTTTCAA
This sequence comes from Desulfovibrio sp., assembly GCA_017454325.1. Taxonomy (GTDB): domain Bacteria; phylum Desulfobacterota; class Desulfovibrionia; order Desulfovibrionales; family Desulfovibrionaceae; genus Desulfovibrio. Next base: position 18,890 of record JAFTDG010000164.1, read on the forward strand.
GGGTCTGCTCGGTATTGTCGTCAGCAGATTGGAAGTCTGAAGAAGGGACACCACTTTCTGTCGTCTGGCTTTCAGCCTCTTGGGATGTACGGGAGTTATCTTGGCTCATGGCATTTCTCCATGTGTATTACGCCCGTCAAGCAACACATGGCACGACTGACGGGCTCCCAGTTCCACAATCAGGTCACGGCCATTCACGGGCAGGGTGTGGCCGTCTGTCACATCGCGGGCATGATGCGACGCATCAAGAGGCAAGGGACAGGCCATGCGTTGTCGCCTGCCTGAGAAGTTGGCCGCAAACAGCCAGTAACCGCCGCGCGGCAGGGCACTCAAAACGGCAATGCACCCTTTCGGGCCACTGACAACATGGGCAAGTTTGCCTTGAGCCAAGCCGGCGCTACGACGGGCCTGCAACAGCCTGGCCACCTGTCTGACAAAACTGTCCTCGCGCGTCCACTGGTCGGCCAGCGAACCAAAAGCCAATACAGGAGCAGGCCTTTTCACCGACCTGTCCTGCTCCCATAAGGGCACAATGGCAGTACTCATGCCATCAGGCAGCACAAGCAGGCCCTCAAGGTCTTGCGGGCTCAAAAAAACCAGCCCGGGCAGGCCTGCACGCCAGCCAAGCAGCAGCATGCAGGCATCACGCATGGTTTTCTGCACCTCAGGTGCACTGGCAGCTGCTGCGTCAAGCCCAAGGGCGTTTGCGGCCACTGTGGCGGTGGTTGCTGTGAGCCCCTGGGCATGGGACCAACCCTTTACCTCATGCTGTACCCGCCGTACCAGCTCACGCCCGTCAGGCAGGTCGAGCAGGGGGCGCCAATCCACACGGTTCCCTGCGCCAACGCCATGTGCCAGACGACTGCAATCAACCCCCTGGGCAAGCAATGTCCTGAGCACAGCGGTGAGCGGGCCAGTGTCGTTACACAAAAGCCCATAGGCTACAGCCGCGGGAACAGCACTTTCGCGGGTAAAATCCACAGCTGTATCCAGAACACAGCGTGTAAGAGAAGGTGGAAGAATGTCATTCTGTAGTGCCCAGCCACCATAGCGATGCACCTCACCGGCCAGGGTGCCCAGGGCCTCCGGCCCCGGGACTATAGCTGCGTAAGCAGAAGGGGGAACGGCAGTATCAGGCCGGACGTCCAAGCCCATAAGCGCTTCCAGCCTGAGCCCGGCAAGGGTTTGACGCTGCAGCCCGGTGTGGTGGATAATGGCAGCAGACCAGACGCGCCTTGCGTGGGCAGAGGGGTCCTGCCACAACAGGACAGGCCGAAAAACTGTACCGCTGTATCGATATACCCAGCGCCGTACCTGCCCGTCCGTACCTTGCACTGCGCCCGTGACATCCCAGCCGCCCTCTGTGGACCAGGGTAGGACATCGCGCCACAGCGGCCCCGGCAGAATGGCACGTTCATGCAGTGCATGCACGACAGATGCATCCAAAGATAGACAGGCCCATTCTCCAGTTGCAGCTGGTAACAGGTCCCAGTCTTTCTGTGGCACGGAAAACATGACATAGAGGCCTTCAAAACGCGAAGCATTGCGAGCCTGCAGTATAAAATCCGGGCCCAGCCCCGTAGCCGCCGGGGGCAGGTCTCCACCCAGCTGGATGCGTGCCTTGTCCAGTGCGTTGACAAGGGCTGCAACGTCACTATTATCCCCCAGTCGCGGAGCAATATGAAAAGAAACAACATCCTCGCCCTGTACCATCCCGGCACCGGTGGCTGCGTCACCGCTCCAGATGTCACCAGTTTCCCCTGTGGGCGAGAGGAACAGGCCATTGAACCCAGCCTGTTCCAGAAATGTCAGGAAGTCAGGTGCGGCAAGCGCCCGTAGAAGGCGTTGCCCAGCTTCCACTGTGTACGGATTAACGTCCAGCCAGTGAGGTGCTGCCGCAAGCAGCAAGGGCACGCGTTGGGCTGAAGCACTGTTGCGCCACAACAAATCTGTGCCGGAAACCTGTCCAGAGAGATCCTGCGAACTACCGAGCATGGACTGACGTTCGAGCCACTGCACATAGCCAGGGTTCGCACGGGGTAGCGTCTGCGTGGCCTTGCCTGGTAGCTGGGGCCTGCGCGCATGAGGAGGCGTGCAGGCGCACATAGCTATGCTTAACAGCAACAAGAGCGCCAGCCCCAGCACTCTGGTAAACGGCAACATGCCGATCAGCTCCCGGCCTTTTCTTCCTCAGCCTTGACCGCGTTCCACAATGTATCCTTTTCGTCCAAGGTCAACGCAGAGAAATCCTGCTGTTGCTCACGGGCCAAGGCTTCCATACGCGCAAAACGGCGCAGAAAACGCCGATTTGCCATATCCAGCGCCTCGGCCGCCGTGATACCCTTGCGGCGGCCCAGTTCGGCAATGCTGAAAAGGAGGTCGCCCAACTCATGCTGCTGAGCAGTTTTGTTGTCGTCCGCAGAGGCGTCAAGCCATTCCAGCCACTCGGCCTCCACCTGTTGTTCCACTTCCTCGTCTTCTTGCCAGGTAAACCCTACACGGGCAGCCTTTGAATTGATGCGATATGCCTTGGTCAAGGGAGGCAGACTGTCAGGTAGACTATCAAAAAGGCCCTTTGGATGCCCCTCGTCGTCCATATGTTCCGCCCGTTTGATGCGCTCCCAAGCCTTGAGCTGTGCATCCCGTGAATCAAAGATGGCATCAGCAAAGACGTGGGGATGACGACGTATCATCTTGTCCCGATTGCCATTAAGTGCATCATCAAGGCAAAATTGTCCCTGTTTCTCGTACAGGCGCGCAACAAAGAGCAGCAAGAAAGCCACATCGCCCAGTTCTTCGCATACATCGGCCGCGTTGCCCGAACGGATGGCACTCACCAGTTCATGGCACTCCTCAATAAGGTATTCCGTCAGAGTCTGGGGCGTCTGCTCCCTGTCCCAGGGGCAGCCATCTGGTGAAATAAGTTTGTCAATGACAGCCATAAGCTCTTCAAGCGCGGTCTTTTGCATGACGGCAGCTCCTTGACGCCGGGTTAGATGCCAAGACGAGATGTAAGGTCTGGCGGCAGCCAGCCGTGCACCTGAACCATCAGGGCGTTCAGATAAGGCAAGACGCGGGACTGTTGCATGAAGGGGGCGTTGGCAAAAAACTTCTGCAGCACCAGCAGTCCCAGGCAACTCAACAGCACACCCTTAGCAAGGCCGAGTATTCCCCCCGCGATCTTGTCTGCCCAAGAGACAAAGGTGAATGAAAGCACTTTTTGCAGCAGCCTGGCCACCAGTGCCACGCCGATGATCACCACAAGGAAAATGCAGACATATGCCGCAATAACACGCCAGCCTGGCTCGGCAATAAATGTCAGTTCAGGTGCCAGCACGGCATGATACTGGTGTGCCGCCCAAAAGCCGCCAAGCAGTGAAACCACGCCGGCAATTTCACCCACAAAACCATGTATAAAGCCCCTGACCGTAAACAGCGTCAAAAGCAATACGATGACAAGATCAAAGATATCCTGCCCCATGAACGTTCCCTCACCGTACCTGCACCAGTGGTCATTGTTCGATGGGGGGTACGTCGCCCCCCGCCTTGAGCATGGTGCCCAGATGGCGTCGTGCCAAGGCCAGTTCTTCATCAGCTACTTTGGGCATATCTCTGGCGCGTCGCATATCGTTCCCCTCTTCCACAATAGAAAGTGCTGCGGCCATGCGCCCCATGACGCAAAAAAACCGTACGGGGTCCCAGTTACGGGTCTGTACCCATGCTGCTGCCTTGGCCGAATACAAAAAATCGGCTTTGCCATTGCGCAAGATGGGATGCGCCTGTTCGTTGCTACTCTTGGCCCAGGCCCTGAACCGTGGCAGCAGATCCAGAAATTGTAGCAGTTCTTTTTCCGTCACCACCGGCTGGTTGTCATAGACGCTCTTCACAGACTTCTTTGCCCTGCCAGTTTTGCCTGCCTTGGCCGGTGGCTGTGCTGCCAAGGCTGCATCCATACACAGCGACTCCATAAAAACGTTTCCGGACAACAAAAGAACCACGGCAAGCAAAAAACATACGCTATGTCTCATCAATACTGAACCGCACTAATTTTGGAAAGTCTGTCCATATTGTGATACGACTCAATATACCGCATTGTTCCCGTCTTGCCACGCATCACCATGGAATGTGTGACGGCGTGCTTTGCACTGTAGCGCACACCGTGGAGGAAATCTCCGCCGGAAATGCCCGTGGCGGCAAAAAAACAGTCGTCGCTACGTACCAGTTCATGCACAGTGAGCACTTCACGCATATCAATGCCCGCCTCGTTAATGGCTTCTTTCTCCACATAGGACTGCGGATCAAGCCGGGCCAGTATCTGCCCGCCCATCCCCTTAATGGCACAGGCGGCAAGCACCCCCTCCGGGGTACCACCTGTGCCCATCATGACGTCTACTTCGGAACGTGGGTCCACAGCCATAAGCGCACCCGCCACATCGCCATCCGTTTGCAGCTGAATACGAGCCCCGGCCTCACGTATTTCTGCAATAAGCTTTTCATGCCGCGGTTTGTCCAGCACAAAGACAACAAGGTCCTGCACGCTCTTACCCAAGGCATGGGCAATCTTTGCAAGATTGTCTTTCACCGGTGCATCCAGATCCACCACGTCACGCGCTTCGCGGGATACCACAAGCTTCTGCATATAATAACTGGGACCTGGGTTAAACATGCTGCCGCGCGGCGCGACACCCACCACAGAGATTGCATTGGGCCGTCCATAAGCCAGCAGATTTGTACCCTCCACAGGATCTACTGCCACATCCAGGCTAAGCCCCCCCTTGCCCACATGCTCTCCATTGAACAGCATGGGAGCGTGGTCCTTTTCACCCTCGCCAATTACCACTACGCCATTGATATTGAGGGTAGCAAAACTCACACGCATGGCGTCCACAGCGGCACCGTCGCCAGCCTCCTTGTTTCCTCGGCCGAGCCAACGAGCCGACGCAAGCGCCGCAGCCTCGGTAATACGAACAATGTCCAGGGCCAAATTTCGTTCCGGTGCTTCCGCCATAATATCCTCCCATGGTCAGTATTGTGTGCAGCCCTGCTCTTACCGCAGTGTGACTGCCTCTTCAAGAAAAAAACCCGCTGTTGACACAGCAGACCGGCATCATGCATGCAACCGGCCTGACGTATCCGCACGGCGCATCTGCACAGTACTAGGCTTCGGGTATGCGCAATGTGGCTGCCACGGGCGTACGCCAGCATGTGCCAAAAGGGCTGCGACTTACAAAAAGAACCAGCGGCATCTGGCGACGCTTGAATTCCGCACGCACCACCATATCACGCACACTGTTCCTCAGGGCACCTTGCGCAACATCTTCCTGTTTTCCCCCAGATGCCAGCGGACAGAGCAAATCCTGCAGCACAGGATCCAACACATCATACGGCGGCAGGCTGTCCTCGTCCTTCTGGTCGGGACGCAACTCTGCTGAAGGTGCCTTGTCAAAAATTTCCTCGGGAATATGCCCTACATGCGCATTGTACCAACGTCCCACGCTATACACCTGTGTCTTGGTCAAATCACCGATAACGGCTAGTGCCCCGACAGTATCACCATACAGTGTGCAATAGCCCACGGCAACTTCACTCTTATTGCCGGCATTAAGCACCAGGGCTCCGGCTCTGTTGGCCAGAGCGGTCACGAGAGTGCCACGTATACGCGCCTGGATATTCTCAAGGGTCACGTCATGGGGTCGCTCGGCAAACAGGGCAAAACCAGGAGACAATGTGGTCGTATAGGCGTGCATAAGCTTCTTAATTGGCAGAGTCACCGTAGGCATGCCCAGGTTGGCAGCAAGAGCAGCAGCATCCGTCAACGAACCAGAACTGTTGAACGGAGAAGGCATAAGCACACCGGTCACATTATCCGCACCCAGCGCTGCAACGGCCACACAGGCCACCAAGGCTGAATCCATGCCGCCAGAAAGGGCGACTATGGCCTTCTGCCCACCGCATTTGCGCACAAAATCGCGTGTCCCCAGCACAAGGGCATGCCAATAAGCCTCTTCATCACATGAGCACAAAGGTTGCAAATTTTCGTTCAGTTCTTGCCCCTGAGCGGTATTCACCGTCAGCACATCTTCCGTAAAAGCTCTGCCGCGTGCCAGAAGTTGGCCCGTAGGGTCAAAAACACAACTCTGGCCATTGTATACGCGGCAGTCGTTGCCCCCCACCATATTCACCGAAAACAAGTGTACATGATGGCGTGCTGCCACATGCGAAAGCAGCCGCTCACGTGCATCCTGTGACCCCTGGCGAAAGGGCGACGCAGCCATATGCACCAGGGTATCCACGCCCCTGCGCATCAGTTCCGTAAGCACATTGTGACTGCCCCCATGGCCTACATTCCAGAAAGAGCCGTCTTCGTTCAATGCCTGCTCGCACAATGCAATACCCAGCCGCCACCCCTTGAATGTAACAATGCCGCAGGATATGCCACGGTCAAAGTACCGGGCATCCTCGTCCTGTTCAACAGACATGTTCCAGCTCTGCTCCAGGTTGCGGTACACCTTGCGTGAAACAACCTGCCAGTTCCCCTGCTCTACCAGAACGGCCACGTTGGAAACGAGCCCTGTGGCATACACGCTGGGCACAGGCGTGCCCACCAGCAACGCGGGACCATCTTTGAAGGTACTAGCAAGCGTATCCAGCGCCCTGAGGCACCCCCTGACAAATCCGTCCAGTTGCAAAAAATGTCCCGGGGCCACACCGCACAGAGCAAGCTCAGGCGTGACACACAAATCAGCTCCGGCCTGTGCCGCCTGCCTCATCGCCGCGGCAATGCGCTGCATATTACCCACTACATCACCGTTGACGCTGTTGCACTGCAAAAGGGCTATCTTCACTTCATGATCTCCTCGGCAAAACTCTTCCAGGCGCGATACCATTCATATAAGGCCGTGTAGCGGGCCGCCGGGCGCTGCTAATGCCTCCACACGCCGTGTGACGGCAGGGTCCTCCTCCAGCGGGGGAGCATGGAATGGTTTGAGTCTGGCATCCAGCACCAGTGGAGACTGGCATGACCAGTGTTTGGCCCTGATTATGGCCTGGGCACCATACACGTCCGCTGCAGGGTCTGAACGCGTGAATGCCACCCACAGAAAATTGTCCAAGGCAGCGGCACAGAAATCCGCATCGTCTACGGCAACCACAAGAGGGAAGGCTTCACGCCCTGGCCAGGCTGCTAGAGACTGAGCCAGGGTTTCCATGCGCACATCTATGGTGTTACGCTCCAAAGTATGTGCAGGCGCTTCCACGACCAATATGCCAGGACCGGCAACACGCACAGGGCCGAACCCCTGTGGCAGGCGAGGCAAAACCGCAGTCGGCCCCGTGAGCTCCGTGCCCAACGTCCGGCGCTTCCGGCCTGCCGAAGCCCAGAGGAGTTTGGACCCCTCATTGAGATCCGTGCCCGTATAGTCCAGTGTATCCGTGGTGCTGCGGGTTATGAAGTGCAGATCTCTTGCAAAGTCTGTGCGTTCAAGCACATGACGCAGAAAAGCGGGCACATCGCGTGCTGTGAGCTCAGGCGCGTCTTCATGCGCTGCCAGCAGCACATACTTAGCCAATGCCGTCTGGGTAGTTCCCAGCAGGTGCAGGCCGGCCGTGATCAGCTCCCGCGGGCGTCGGTCGTTCTCATAGGGAGTATAACGCTCACTGCCCACGGCCAACAGCAGCGCATGCACCCCCGCCGCATCCACCGCGTGTACCTCGCGCACGCCAGGAAAGACCTGCGGCACCATAGGACCCGTTAATTCGTGGATAAATGCGCCAAAAACAGTATCTTCCTGCGGGGGGCGCCCTACTGCGGTAAAGGGCCAGATGGCATCCCGCCGGTGATACACGGCCTCAACTCTGAGCACCGGGAAATTATGTTTCAAACTATAATAGCCCACATGATCGCCAAAGGGTCCTTCAGGCTTGCACTGTGGCAATATATGCCCACTGAGGCAAAAATCCGCCTGTTCCAGAACAGGCAGGGGCAAACCGGCCACGGCGGCCATGCGCACCCGTTCCCCACCCAGCATGCCGGCAAAACGCAGTTCAGAAAGCCCTTCGGGTAGCGGCATGACCGCAGCCACAGTCAGGCTGGGGGGCCCACCCACATAGACATGAACAGGTAGAGGCAGGCCCGATTCCAGAGCCCGAGCATGGTGCACACCAATGCCCCTGTGGATCTGATAGTGCAGGCCCACCTCATCAGCCGCGTAGTCATTGCCGGCCAACTGTACCCTATACATACCAAGATTGGAGGAGGCCAGACCCGGTCTGGAGGGATCTTCTGTATACACTAGCGGCAGCGTGATAAAAGGACCACCATCACATGGCCAACTGACGAGCCTCGGAAGAGCAGCAAGATTGCTGCGACACGCAAGCACCGGAACACCTTGAGCCAGCCCTGCCGCCACATGCCGCAAACGTGGTGCCATCAAGAAAAAACCCGGCAGGGCGCGCCAGGCGCGCCATGGTCGTTTCAGTACCGCCGCAGGATCTGACCTTACGGCCAGTACAGCCTGTAGTGCCGGCAGACTGTCGCGAAAGATATAATGTACACGTTCTGCTGTGCCAAACAGATTTGCCAGCATGGGGAAATGTGTTCCCCTGACCCGAGTGAAAAGCAGTGCCGGCGCTTTGGCACGAAAGGCGCGCCGCTGTATGGCGCTCAGCTCCAGGCAGGGATCCACCTCAACATCCACGCGCACCAGGTGCCCATGGGCTTCCAGATCCTCCACACATTGAGCCAGGCTGCTATAGCCCATCAATGGCCCTCCGCAGAAGCTACTGCTGTACCCACTGCTGGCATAGCCGACTTTGGCCATAAGGGTTGCACAGCAGCCAGTGCACGCTTGCCCATGAGCGTATCGGCAAAATCCTGCAAGATCTGCTCGTGGTCAAAAACAAGAGGATGCGGCAGTGCATCCAAAGGATAAAAGGCGGCCTGAGCAGCATCATCGCCGGCGCACAAGGCATGGGGGTTTTGAGGTTTGCCCGTAAAAACCACTGTCAATGTGTGTTGGCGAGGGTCTCGATCAGGACGGGAGTACACACCGAGCACACCGGTCAATTCCACAATAAGGCCCGTTTCTTCATGCATTTCACGTATGGCGGCCGCCTCGGCGCACTCGCCTTCCTCAATGAACCCTCCGGGCAGGGCATAGCCCAAGGGTTCATTGGCCCGACGGATGATAACAACACCCTGCTCTGGGGTATAAATGACCACATCCGCCGTAGGTGCCGGATTTCGGTAACAGGAATAGGGCTTGCCGCAATGCGGACAGAGTACCTGGCGTTTCATGCACATCCCCCTGCCGTTGAGACGGCTCCGCTGCTATGGCCTAACAAAGAAACATACACAGGCTGCTTCTGCTGTATTATATACATGGCTGTACAGAAATACCCGTTTCTGTCCATGCCGTCAAAGGCCGACGCCAGGGCCTGGCGTTTACAGATCCAAGCTCTACGCCAACACAAATCCCGCTGCGGTCAACTGTGCCGCGCTGATTGCACCATCGCGCAGCACACGCACCCGCCTGCCAGCTGCGTCATGCAGGGGCTCTACAATGGTGGACGGCAAGCCCCCAGCCGGCTGAGGGCCATCCGTGAGTATGGGTATGGTGAGTTCTGCGACACCTGTGTCATGTTGCACAAGATTAGCCATTATGCCATCACAGCATGCTGCGAGAGCGGACAGCAAGGAGGGATCAAGCTCCCCTGCCCGCCGTACGGCGGGTAGTCCGCTGCGATTGGCACTGCTGGCAGTCAACGTGCCGCCAGCCTGAAGGGCCAGGGCTGCCGCCAGGGGATGGGAAGTAACACGCACAGCAACGCGTCCATGAGCGTCTTTCAATACCGAAGGCAAGGATTGCCGACCGGGCAGCAACACAGTGAGCGGGCCCGGCCAGAAGGCATACAAACCGGGTGGCATGCCTTCAAGGTCGGCCACAGCACTTACTTGGGCTGTATCGGCTGCCAACAGGGGCAAAGGCTTGTGGACGGGACGCCGTTTCAGCTGGTACACTCGTGCCACGGCATCGGCATTGGTGGCGATACAACCCAACCCATACAATGTTTCTGTGGGAAATATGACCACGCCGCCAGCCCGCAGCAGATGCACAGCACGGCTGAGGTCAAAACCGGCAGAAACAGCAGCAGATAACAGGCGGGAAGACATGGCAGGCAAATTCTTGCGCTGCATATGCGTGGGCAAACTCAAAGCTCCTTTTTTTAGAGACGCTGCCACCCACTATGCTGAAGGGCTCTCCCACTGGCGCAGGCTCGTCCTGACCAATGTACGCGATGGCGACGCAGCTCTTCCGGCAACACAACGCAATGCACTTGAAGGGCGCCGCATTCTGGAAGCCCTGACATCAGAAGACATTCCCTTTGTACTGGACGAACATGGCAGGCACTTCACCTCACAACAACTGGCTATCCTGCTGCGCGAGACAGATACGGACAGCCTAGGACGGGCCTGTTTCATTGTTGGTGGTGCCTGGGGGCTGGACGAAGCCGTGCTGCGCAAGGCCCGACTGTGCATCAGCCTTTCGCACATGACACTGCCTCATGAGCTAGCCAGAGTGGTCCTGCTGGAACAGCTCTATCGTGCCGAGTGTATCCTGCACAATGTGCCGTACCACCATTAAGATACAGTCCAGCCACAAAGGCTATTCTACCATCTCCGCTTTCTTGATCACGATAGTTTCCACGGGAACGTCTTCATAATAGCTTTTTTTCCCGGTCTGTACCGCAGCAATGGCATCCACCACGTTCTGCCCCTTGATGACCTTGCCAAACACGGCATATCCCCAGCCTTGGGGCGTCTGGCTCTTGAAATCCAGAAAATCGTTATCCTTCACGTTGATGAAAAACTGGGATGTGGCTGAATGCGGCTCATTGGTCCGGGCCATGGCAATGGTGTACTTTTTATTTCGCAGGCCATTATCCGCCTCGTTACGTATGGGCGCGCGTGCAGACTTTTGCGGCTTCAGTTCCGCAGTAAGCCCACCGCCCTGAATCATGAAATTCTTGATGACACGGTGGAACACCGTACCGTCATAGAAGCCGGCCTTAACATACTGTACAAAGTTGGCCGTACTAATAGGTGCCTTGCGTGCATCCAGGCGCACGACAATCTCCCCCATGTTGGTAGTCAGCTTGACAACAGGATCTGGTGCCCCAGCCAGAACGTTATTAACGGGAGCAAAGCTGAAAAACAGTGCAAGAAGCATGCATACAAGAGTGTGAACCTTTTTCATAATGAATCCTTTGTTTGTTGTAGCGGGAGCGCCCCCGGTTTTCACCGGGGGCGCTCCCATTTGTTCTATCGTTATCCGTAACAGTCATCTATGCCATGACATTGAGCTTGCCACCAATGCCCTGTGCGGCAAGCCCTGCACTGCGCATCTGTTCCATGGCCTGATCTCCGCCGGAAATAATCGCATTGACCATACTGCCTTGAAACTCCATAGCTTCCTTGGCCAAACTAGCACCGGTTACGGCCTTCTGCATCTGAAGCTTTTGCGCCTGCATATCTTGAGCCATCCCCACAACTTCCATCATTCCGTCCATGGTCCACTCCTTTGTCGCATCCCTGCGGCTTTTTATGGCCTTTTCGGACGAATGACAGATAACTTTATGGGTTTGCCTTCCTCATTGAAAAAATATTTACATTCCCTCTGACTATGACAATTTCTTATTCTTCAACCAGGGCATCATATCGCGCAGAGTCTTGCCCACCTGCTCAATCTGGTGGTTGGCCTCATTGCGGCGCGTTGTCAAAAACATGGGATACTTGGCACGAGCCTCCAGTATGAAGTCCTTGGCAAATTTACCGCTCTGGATGTCCTTCAGCACAGCCTTCATTTCTTTCTTCACTGCCTCGGTGATCAAACGGGGGCCGGTAACATAATCACCGTATTCAGCTGTATTGCTGATGGAATAACGCATTCGAGAGAGGCCACCCTCGTACATCAGGTCTACAATGAGTTTCATTTCGTGCATGCACTCAAAATAGGCCATTTCCGGCTGGTAACCGGCTTCAACCAGTGTTTCAAACCCGGCCTTGATCAAAGCTGAAATGCCGCCGCATAGTACTGCCTGCTCACCAAAGAGATCTGTTTCCGTTTCTTCACGGAAGGTGGTTTCGATTACACCGGCGCGGGTACCGCCAATGCCCTTGGCATAGGCTAGGGCTGTCTCCAGAGCCTTGCCAGTGGCATTCTGTTCAATGGCAACCAGACAAGGCACACCACCGCCTTCAGTAAAAGTACGGCGCACAAGATGCCCTGGCCCCTTAGGGGCGATGAGGAAGACATCCACATCCTTGGGCGGTTGTATCTGACTAAAATGGATATTAAAACCATGGGCAAACAGTAAGGCCTTGCCTGCGGTCAGATTAGGCTTAATATCCTGCTCATAGACAGCAGCCTGCACTTCGTCAGGCAGCAGAACCATGATCAAATCGCCCTGCTTGGCAGCTTCTGCGGCTGATACGGGCGAAAAACCGTGTTCCTTGGCCAGTTCATAGTTGGCACCGCCTGGGCGTTGGCCCACCACTACCTTCACGCCGGAATCACGCAGATTCTGGGCATGGGCGTGGCCCTGGCTGCCATAGCCGATGATGGCCACGGTTTTATTTTTCAGGCAAGCGAGATCCGCATCTTTGTCATAGTACACTTTCATATGAATATCCTCCTTCACTCCATCTTCATGGAACGGCGCATGGCAACCGCCCCGGTTCTGGCAATTTCCTTAATGCCAAAGCGTTGCAGCAGGTTCAGGATAGCTTCCAATTTTTCATGGTCGCCTGTGGCCTCAATGGTCATCTCACTGAGGCTGACGTCAACTACCTTGCAGCGAAAAATCTCGCAAGTGCGCAATAACTCGCCGCGCATGAGGCCCTCTGCCTGCACCTTGACGAACATCATCTCACGGGAGACGGCGGGAATGTCTGCATAATCCACCACTTTGATGACTGAGACGAGCTTATGGAGCTGCTTCATGATCTGCTCCAAAATCAGGCTGTCACAATCAGTGGTAATCGTCATATGGGAGACACCTTCCTCCAGAGCAGGCGCCACATTAAGCGAATGGATGTTGAATCCACGGCCACTGAACAGCCCCGCCACACGGGAAAGCACTCCCGGCTCATTCTCCACCAGCACGGAAAGCACATGTCGTTGCATCACCGTCCCCCTTACACCAGCAGCATTTCATCTAGTGCCGCACCGGCAGGCACCATGGGATACACATTTTCCTCCCGCTCCACAACTACGTCAATAATGGCGGGGTTAGGCGATGCCAGGGCCTTTTCCAGCACTGACCTGAGCTCTGCAGGATCGGAGATACGGTAGCCCTCGGCCCCGTAGGCTTCGGCCAATTTTACAAAATCCGGCTGAGCCTCCATGTCGGTGGAACTGTAGTTGCGGTGGTAGAAAAGTTCCTGCCATTGCCGCACCATGCCAAGATAACGGTTGTTAAGAATAACTACCTTGACGGGCAGCTTGTTAGCAACAATAGTGGCCATTTCCTGAATATTCATCTGCAAAGAACCGTCACCTGCCACCGCAATGATCTTCTTACCGGGGAGGGCGATCTGTGCCCCCATAGCTGCAGGAAAGCCATAGCCCATGGTGCCCAGTCCGCCGCTGGTGAGTAGCGTGCGTGGTTCGTTAAAGGCAAAGAATTGTGCTACCCACATCTGGTGCTGGCCCACTTCAGTGGTGATAACGGCATCACCACCAGTAATGGCATACAGCTCTTCCACCACCTGTTGTGGCTTGATGACATCCCCCTTCTGATACGACAAAGGTTTGTCTTTTTTCCAGTTGCCCACGGCGGTAAGCCAGGAGGCGTAGGCATCGTGCCAGTTCTTATTTGCCAGTTTGGCTGAACAGATCTCGGCCATGCCCTCCAAGGCCAGACGGCAGTCCCCCACGACGGGCACATGCACCTCTACATTCTTACGAATGGAAGTGGGGTCAATATCAATATGTACAATACGCGCCTTAGGTGCAAAGTCTGCAAGTCTGCCTGTGACGCGATCGTCAAATCGCGCTCCCACGCACATAAGCACATCAGCGTTGTTTATGGCCATGTTGGCGGCATAAGTACCATGCATACCCACCATGCCCAGCCACAGAGGATCTGTGGCTGGAAAGCCCCCCAGCCCCATGAGCGTGCTTGCCACCGGGATATGCAGTTTGCGTGCGAGGTCTGTCAACGCTGTGGCAGCATTGGACATGATCACACCGCCCCCGACCAGCAGCACTGGACGTTCTGCTTGGGCAAGCTCTTCCACAGCACGTCGCAGCTGGTTGAGATTGGGTTTGTACGTGGGGTTGTAACTACGCATGGAGACTTCTTCCGGCCAGACGAATTCGGTCTTAGCCACCATGACGTCGCTGGGCAGATCCACCAGTACGGGGCCTGGTCTGCCGGAACGCGCCAGATAGAAGGCCTGGCGTATGGTCAGGGCCAGCTTGGTCACATCCTTCACCAGGAAGTTATGCTTGGTGCAAGGGCGGGTAATGCCTACAATGTCCACTTCCTGAAAGGCATCGTTGCCTATGAGATGGGTAGGCACCTGCCCCGTGAACACGACCAGCGGTATGGAATCGCAATAGGCAGTGGCAATGCCCGTAACCGTATTGGTGGCACCGGGGCCTGATGTTACCAGGCAGACGCCCGTCTTGCCCGATGCACGGGCATAGCCATCAGCAGCGTGCACAGCCCCTTGCTCATGTCGGACATGGATATGATGCAGCTCCGGAAATTGCGGCAAAGCATCATAAATGGTAATAACTGCACCGCCCGGATAACCGAACAGCACGTCTACCCCTTCTCTTTTTAGCGATTCAAGGAGAATCTGCGCACCGGTACATTCCATAACCGCTCCTAGCTTTAGCCGTTGCAACGAAAGAAGCCACATATAAAGACAGCAATAGGTACACACAACGCGAAACAAATATCTCGCTGTAGCTATCCGTACGGCTTATCTATGCTGTCATCATCCGTAAACCAGCAAAACCGGTTAACGGCTGCTGTGAAACCGTGCCTACGGCAACTCTGCGTCAAACAGACAACCTACTGATTTTTCAGGCGATCAAGCATTTCTATCAACTGTGTCTTGACTTCAAGCTTCTGCTTTTTCAACTGCTTGAGTGTCTGTTCCTCTGTGGGTGTACGAAAAGACTTGGTCGCCAACTTGTCCACCTGCTTACTGTAAAGCACATGGTCTTCCCAAAGGGATTTCAGGTCCGGATCAGTTGCAGCATACTTTTCCAGCAATTCCAGTTCGTGCTGATCCATAAGAAATCTCCTGTGTTAAATGTTCCGGGGAAATGCCCCCTCTCCGCGCCCTAGGGCAGCGGTATCCCTGTAAAAAAATCCAGCCACAGCAACGAAATGGCTCCTCATCATTGGAGCGTCATCGCATACTGAGCTAGAGAAACAACCACTATACGATTAAAAAGTTCAATAGCGAGCAATACCACCAACGGCGAAAAATCCATGCCGCTGGTATAGGTGAATGGCAACCACTTGCGCACAAGGTAAAAAACCGGCTCAGTCAATGTGCGCAAGGCTCTGACAATAGGATTGTAAGGATCGGGCCGCACCCAGGTAAGGAGCGCAGCGATGATGACAATCCAAAAATAGAGGTTCAACACGCCACCCAGTACCATGGCAATGGCGCTAAGGGTATTGGCAAGCACAATCATGCGTCCTCCAGCGAGACGTTTATGCCATTGTGGCACTCTCCCACAGTGTGAAGCTATCGCCCTGCGGGTGGCGGCAGATAATCTTCAAGTTCTGCACGCAGTTCTTCAAAACTCTCTGCGCTTATCTGTCCCTGCAGCTCGCTGCCCCCCATGGCGGCAAAAACGGCCCCAGCCCCCTCGGCAGCAGTCTTATCATGCCCGCTGTCGCCCACAAAGAGCACAGACTGCGGCACACAAGCCCAGTCCTCACAGATACGTAACACTCCTTCAGACGAAGGCTTAGGGGCAGCTGTATCTGCCGCAACCACAGGACTAAAATAGGAGGGCAGAGAAAAAATGTCCAGAACCGTTTGTATGCCATGCAGAGTGCGGTTGGTATGTACGGCCATACGCACCCCCCTGCTCCGCAGGTCGTCAATAAAGGATTTAAAACCCGGACGCAGACGCAATAGGGGCACAATGTCACGGTCATAGATGATAACATTGGACACGACATAGCCGATCTGACCGTGCAGTTTGGGCGGCACAATATGGAGCAAAGCCTGCCTGCCCGTGGCCATAAAGCAGTACTCCTCCTGCTCTCGCGTCATGGGGGGCAGTCCCAAATAGGCCAGCACCCTGTTGTAAAAGGTATTGTTGGCCTCACGCGAATCAATCATCACGCCGTCACAGTCAAAGACCACACCGGCGAGACCGTGTGGAAACAGCACAGAACTCATGCTGTCCGCCTCCATGCGAGCCACAGACGCTCGGTATCCAGTGCAGGCTGCCCCGTGGGACGGGTATGCCCCAGCACCTTCCACCCGGGAGCGTATGCCTCAAGTGTACATATGCCATCGGTTTCAGCGAGCGCTGACAGCCACCGGGGCTCAAGAGTAAAGTCGAGCCGTTCAAAAGTATTCTCACACAGGGGCCCTTCCATGGCAATGGCGATATTGGGAGACAAAAAGAAAAGTGCATTGCTAACCACAGTGTGCCAGGAAGGAGCCAACCCGGTATCCATGGTTATGGGAGTAGACAGACGGACAAAATCTTCTGTAAGGACATCCGTCCCAAACCCTTCTCCATCAGATTCCGCCCCCAAGGACGTCGTAAGGCTGTCCGCCGTACTGGCAAAACGTGCCGCAAGACGGGAGAGTTCAAGCATATACTCTTCCTGTTGCCAGACCCAGAGCAGAATCTTTTGCGCCTGCTGACGCGCCAGCAATTCTCTGTGGACAGCTTCTGCCGCTCGGGCTGCTCCCGTATCGCCGCCCGATGCATCTAAGGCAGCAAGCAGAGCCGTTTCTGCAGCAATACGTATGTCCGTTTTCGTGTCCACAGTGGAGATGACCAAAGGCAGGCCGGAAAGGGCGTCATTTCCCATGCGGCGTATATCCTCCGCACAGGCGGCTGCCTCTTGTGGTGTAAAAGGATATTCTGATGGGCAAAACCATCCTGTCGCGGGAACACCAGGTAATCCAGGCCATAGCCTCAGTGCCTGCGACCACAGCGGTCCGACGGCATCAGGCAAAGGGCCATGTAGCCACGGCAAGGCAACAAGAAGGGGATCATTCATCCGCACTCCTCCCGGCACATTCCACACACAGTAAAGGCCTCAAAGGCAGTTGAGCAAACATTACCCGAAAGGTTTATAGCATAGCCACTGCGTGTCAAGAGCGCAAGATATGGTTTGGGGGAGTACTCGTTTCAGAATTTGGGTTGATCAGTTTTGCCTAGTAATAATGCCCTGAAAAGTGTATCCAGCTACGCTAATGGCCTGCTCCAATTCGTTATCAGGAACATCTTTGCACAAACTTACTTTAACTGTTCCCTGCGTGTGGCTGGCCACGGCAGACACCACGCCATCCAATGCTTCCAATGCCTGTTTGACATGAGCCTCACAGTTAGCACACATCATACCCTGTACGGCTACTGTCTTTTCCATGACGACACTGGCACCCGTCGACTGCACCCGTGTAGGCACGTTGAATTGCGTAACCACAGCCCTGCCCTTTCCACCACAACCGCAGCTGCAACCCCTCTTCTCTCTAGAACTGCTGTCGTCACAACAGGCGCACTTACCACTCCTCACAGAATGGTACATGCGTCGCACAAAATAACACACGGCAATCGCTATACAGATGATGACAATCAGCAGTTGTATGTCCATATTGTTTCCTCCTCGAAGAGAATGTTTGACGCAGACAGGGGGACTCTCCACGAAGCATCACTCCCCGTCTGTGGAAACCTCGTAGATGGTTGCCCTATTGCGTCCATTCTTCTTGGATAAGTATAGGGCTTCATCGGCATGACGAACCAGGTCTGTGGGCGTACTGCCCTCCGCAGTCGCTTCAGCAGTGACGCCAAGACTCACCGTAACATAGGGCCCTGCGGGCGACCCCGGATGTGGCAGCTTGACGGCCTCCACCGCCTCGCGAATACGCTCTGCCGCCGCAAAAGCCTGGGTTTTGTCCGTATCGGGCAGGATAACCACAAACTCCTCGCCGCCATAGCGTGCAGCCACATCGCCCTCGCGCACCGCCTTGGCAACAGCCCCAGCCACCTTGCGCAGGCACACGTCACCCGCCTGGTGTCCGCAGCTGTCATTGTATACCTTGAACTTGTCCACATCCATCATAACAATGCCGAGCGGCTTGCCGCTCTGTCGGGCCTTTGCCCACAGTTTCTGCAGAGCCTCGTCAAAGGCGCGCCGATTGTAGAGGTTTGTAAGGCCGTCATAGAGGGACATACGCCTAAACTGCGTGCGCTCCGTCTCTATTTTCTCACTGCGCACTGTGGCCTGCCCCAGGTAGACTGCCAAGTTTTCCAGAGCTTCGGCAATGTCGGCAATGACCAGTACATGGCTATGCGGAGGCTGTTCCACAGCAACTCCCGTACCTAGCCTGCCCACATAGCCGCGTATGCCCATGAGGGGCCGTACCACCTGGCGCTGCACCAGCCAGATGACCAGCACGAGATAGGCCGCCGCCGCAACAAGGAAGAGCAGCATGCGATTCTCCTGCTCCTGCGCGCTGACGGCATTGGCACGTAGCTGCGCCCCCATATCCTGCGCGGCACTGGTAGCCTGCTCCAAATGCTGGACAAGCTCCGGCAGGCTGCGCAGCAGGCCGTCGGCCTGGTTGTCCAAGGCATTACGCTGCTCCAGCAGCAAGGATGTTTGCCCTTCGCTGCGCAGGGCGTCTATTTTCGCCAGTTGTTCCCGCAAGATCCGCAAAGATTCCAGCTTTTCCAGCAGGACATGTGCGTGCGGCGCAGCCTGACTGCTGGCTGCAGCTAAAGATTGCAGCTGGCGGCGGCATTCCTCCCAGGCATGGACATTTTTACGCCAAACAGGTGTGGACGTCAGAAACCACAGTTGTGTGCGTATGTCGGCGCCACGCTCGGCAAGATCCAGTGAAGCACGGTACTGCCCATAAGCGCGGGAGCTGTCGGTCACAATTTCCCGCGAGTAGTGGATGAACAGGCCACCACCGCCCACCAGCAACAGCACCAATGGTACCAGCAGGAGCAGACAGAAGACAGACAGCGGAAGGCAAAGGGGGTTTTTTTCAGACAGCGGGCTCACAGCAAACTTCCCCACCAGCCATACGTCTTGTAAACGACGAGGGCCGCCATGTAAGCCAATGCCGTATTGAACAAAATGCTAAAGGCTACCCATTTCCATGAGCCGGACTCCTGCCTGATGACCACCAGGGTCACGAAGCAGGGTGAATACAGCAGCACAAAGACAAGGAGTGATAGGGCTACGCCCGCATTCCATGAGGGATCAAGCTTGAGCAGAGCGGAGAGAGGAGCATCGTCCTCTTCAACATCTGCTCCCAGAGAATAGGCCGTGCCCAGAGTTGAAACAATGGCTTCCTTGGCGGCAATACCACCGATGAGGGCCACATCGGTACGCCAGTTGAAGCCCACGGGGACGGTGAACTGCTCCATCCACAGACCAAGACGCCCAGCGATGCTGTGCTTGAGCGCCGCAGCCTCCTGCTGCTTATCCAGTTCGTCGATTTTTTCCTGCAATTCCTCCTTCTGTTCGTCCGAAATGCCGGAAATCTCCATTTGCTGCGCTAGAATGCCTTTCTGGTTTTCAAATTCCAGCGATATCTCTGTCGGCAGGGAGGGAAAGGTCATGGACGCCCAGAGCAGAATGGAAACGGGCAAAAGCACCACTACCGCCTTTCTCAGATACATCCATGTGCGTTCCCACCCGTGTATCAGAATAGTTCGCAGGGATGGCCAGCGGTAGGGGGGCATCTCCATAACGAGCGGTGTGGATGCGCCCCGCAACACTGTAAGACGTAGCAGCAATGCCATGATGAAGGCAATGCCCCAGCTCGCCAGCACCACCATGAAGAGCACATTGGCCGTATTGCCGGGGAAGAAGGTTCCCGCCAGCAGCAGCACGACGGGTAGCTTTGCCCCGCAGGTCATGTATGGCAGGGTGAGCATGGTGGCGAGTTTTTCCATAGGACTGGGCATGGTGCGCGTGGCCATGACGCCGGGAATGGCGCAGCCGCCCGCTATGCCGCCCGCAATGATGTATGGCATGACCGAGGTGCCGTGTAGCCCGAAGAAATGGAAAAGCCTGTCGGCAATATAGGCCATGCGTGCCATGTAGCCGCTGTCTTCCAGAATGGCGATGAGCACAAAAAGGATGATGATGAGCGGCACAAAGCTCATCACGCCACCCAGGCCGTCAATAATACCGTCGGTTACGAGGGATGTGGCAAAGCCTTCGGGCAGCACATTCCGCAGGGTGCTGCTGCACCAGGAGAAGGCGTCTTCCAGCCATTCCTGCGGATAGGCCCCCACAAAGATCACGAGATTAAACATGACATAGAGCACGGCCAGCATGACCACCGCTCCCCACACGCTGTGGGCGAGCACCTTGTCCAGTTTGTCCGACAGGCTCATGCGAGCACGCTTCTTCTCACCGCTCTGAAGGCAATTACGCACCACGTTACGACAGAAGGTGAAGCGCTGCACGGCAATAATGTCTTCCACACGCTTGACCTGCCTCTGAGCAAGGGCCTCAGCCTTATCGCATAATGCTCGGGCAGCCGTTTCTACTTCCATCCCGGCGGTGCGCACCGCATCCCAAGCGATAGGATTCTCCTCCAGCAGCATAAGGGCCATCCAGCGAGCCGGGACCGCGCCGTAGTTGTGCAGAGCGTCAGGATACCGGTGTTCCACAAGAGCTGCCAGCTCATCCAGCACGGGATCCAGCACTGGCCCATAGGGCACATGCAAAGGCAGGTGCGGCGCGTTGAGAGCTACATGCTCCACACTTTTGAATAGCTCACGCACGCCCTGCCCGTTTACCCCCACAGTAGGCAGTGCTGTGACGCCCAGCAATGAGGAAAGCTGGGCGAAATCAATGTCATGACCCTGGGCATGCAGTTCGTCCATCATGTTGCAGGCCAGCACCATGGGCAGGCCCATTTCACGTATCTGCACAGCGAGCAGCAAACTGCGTTCAAGCAGGCCGGCATCTGCCACATAGAGCACGGCCTGTTCCGTACCGGCCAGCAGGGTTTCGCTGGCAATCCGTTCCTCGGGGCTGTAGGCCGAAAGAGAGTATGTGCCTGGCAGATCAAGAAAGGTAATCTCCCTTCCCTTGTGACGTAATATCCCCTCTTTCTTCTCCACCGTAACACCGCTGTAGTTGCCCACATGTTGATGTGCGCCGGTGAGCATGTTGAAGATTGTAGTTTTGCCGCTATTGGGATTACCAGCTACGGCAATGCGCAGGGAATAGGCCAGTCCGCCGATATTAGTACGGCTGGATACATTTTCTGCTGCTAAAGAGGTCTCTTGCTCAACAAATGCGGTAGACACTGTAGATCTCCGTATACGCTGCTAACGTTCAGCGCTTGATGAGAATAGCGGCAGCCTCGCGTTTACGCAGAGCTACGGTAGTATCAACCACACGTAGAGCAAGCGGATCCCCCATGGGCGCACGCCCAAGCAGAGTAACGGGCATCCCAGGCACAAGACCCATATCGCGGATGCGGCGACCCAACTCGCCATAAGAACAGACTTGCACAATCTGTCCATGCTCCCCCTTATGCAGCGTAGAAAGCGAAATACCCCTCATAGTAGACATATGCTGGCTCCTTTGTTTTGTAATACACTTGGCATTCTGACAAAAAATGAGGACCGTTGCGGGAACGCAGTAACGCATCTGCCGCACCATTGGCTTGGCATTTTCGATTCAAAAAATATTTTATATAAAATGAATGTCAATTTCAATAAAAATGTTTTCTTTCCACCATTGAAAGCACGAGATGCCCTACAGAAGCAGCTCAGACAAAAGGGGCACCCCGTGCCCGGGCAGGCAAGGGGGAAACTGCGCCTGCCCTAGTGGGAGCTTATATAGAATTCCGCTTTCTTTTTCAATTAAAATCTCCGAAAGGAAACAAAAAGTTGCAATGCATCATTTAGCCTGGCCGAGAAAGAATACGCTGTTCTATTTTGTTGAAAAAGTGCTCTCCTCTGTGATTTTCCTCGTATATTAGACGTTTCCTATCTAACTCGTGTGCATCTCCCATCTTGCCCTTGCCGCAGGCGACGCGTATAAGCGTGCGTACATTGCCATGTGTGCATTCGCACATGGACATACAGCATCGGAACAAGGAGTGTACTATTATGGAACAAGGTACTTTGCGCCTGAAAACAGGCCTTGCTGAAATGCTCAAAGGTGGCGTCATCATGGACGTCACCACGCCCGAGCAGGCCAAGATTGCGGAAGCAGCCGGCGCATGTGCCGTCATGGCGCTGGAGCGTGTTCCAGCTGACATTCGCGCCGCCGGCGGCGTGGCCCGCATGGCCGATCCCACCATTGTCAAAAAAATTATGGATACGGTGAGCATTCCTGTCATGGCAAAAGCCCGTATTGGCCACTTTGTGGAGGCCCGTATTTTGGAAGCCATGGGGGTGGACTATATTGATGAAAGCGAAGTGCTGACGCCAGCAGATGACAAATATCACATAGACAAGCGTGATTTTACGGTGCCCTTCGTATGTGGATGCCGCAATTTAGGCGAAGCCCTGCGCCGCATCGCCGAAGGTGCTGCCATGATTCGCACCAAAGGAGAACCTGGCACGGGTAACGTGGTTGAAGCCGTAAGGCACTGCCGTCAGGTAATGGATGAAATACGTCAGCTCTGTGCTCTGCCTGATGCTGAAGTTCCCAATTTCGCCAAAGAAGCCGGAGCACCCCTGGAAATATGCCTTGCCGTACGCAAGGAAGGCCGTCTGCCCGTGGTCAACTTTGCCGCCGGTGGCATTGCCACCCCCGCCGACGCAGCCATGATGATGCACTTGGGCTGCGACGGGGTATTTGTCGGTTCGGGGATCTTCAAATCTGGAGATCCAGCCAAACGCGCCAAAGCCATTGTACAAGCCGTGACCAACTACAAGGACTACGCCTTGCTGGCCGAAATCTCCCGAGATCTCGGCGAAGCCATGGTCGGCATAGACATTTCCAGCATCCCCGCCGGTGAGCGCATGCAGGAGCGTGGCTGGTAATGGCAAGACGTGTAGGCGTACTGGCCCTGCAGGGGGCCTTCCGCGAACATATGGCCGCCCTGTCGCGTCTGGGTGTTACCGCATGCGAAGTGCGTCAGCTCAAAGATATGAACGGCATCGACGCAATGATCATCCCCGGCGGCGAAAGCACGACCATCGGCAAGCTCCTCAATGAAGGCGGCATATTGGCCCCTCTGCGTGCACGCATTGAAACAGGCATGCCCGTGTACGGAAGCTGTGCAGGCCTTATTCTCCTGTGTAAAGAAATTGAACAATCTGACCAACCGCGCATCGGGGTACTCAATGCAACGGTACGGCGCAATGCTTTTGGTCGTCAGGTGGACAGTTTCGAGACAGACCTCGACATGCCGGTACTCGGTCCAACACCCATGCCGGCGGTATTCATACGCGCGCCGGTGATCACCCGTGTAGGTGATGATGTCACAATATTGGCCAAGGTCAATGGTCTGGCAGTAGCTGTTCGCCAAGGGAACATACTCGCCACATCCTTCCATCCCGAGCTCACGCCTGATACGCGCATTCACGAATTCTTTCTGACCTTTCTTGCATGACGCGAAAGGCTCCGGCCATCTCTAACGGCCGGGGCCTTTGGAAAACAGGGCACAACAATTACAGCACCTCATAGATTCTGGCAAAGACATTATCATACACAAGCTTAAAATAGGGCGAGATATCAGGGTGCTGCGGGTTGTCCACCAGCAGGCGTACCATGAGTGATGTATATAACTTCGCATCCATGGCGAGTTTTTCATCTGTCACACGGTTGAAAAGAAAATTGATGTTGCGTCTGCTTGCAAGAAATGCCTGCTGTATCTCTTTGCTGGCGCCGGGGTGCGTATCAAACCACTCGCGTATATAGTCACGACGGATGAGACCCGTTTCTTCAAATACAGCGATGGACGATGCAAAGATGGCACTGTTATTACCGTCCAACCGCACCTCACCGGTATTGAGCTTATATGCCAGAGCTTGCGGTACAATGGAGAGTGCCCCGCCTTCACCCGTACGGGTCACAAAATTCCAGTTACCGAAATTACTGATCCAAAAACCCAGCCGCAACATCTCAAAGCTGACCACTACATACTGCTTCCCCTTGGCCTCGATGAGAGATGTCTCCGGGGAACGCAACTTCGCCATGAGTGCCTGAGCTGCCACTCCGTCCATGTTTTCAAACACCTTGCCCGGTCCGCCACAGGAGGCAGTATACCGGATAAGCTGACGGGCGAAGCGTGGGCTATCAGTGGCAAAAAGCGCCGCAGGCAGATACAGCGAAGGACCGGCATGCTGTGCGCCATCGGCAATGGCCTCACGCCGAGCAAAATGGTGTGCGGCATAGCCCCAGTCCCACCACAACCAGAGTGTGGCATTCTCAGGCGTCATGGATCGAGCCCGCGAAAGCGCCTCTGCATGCCTTCTGTTGATCACCGGCCCCTGAGACATGGCGGGAATAAGCTCCACAAAAGGAGCAGCCAGCAGCCCTAGCACCAACAGCGTTGTCACAAGGCCCGCTATGGCTCCACGCCAGGCCGGTCTGAACACACGCTGCAGCAGCCAGTATAGGGGCAAAGTCAATCCCAGAGCCATGACTGGCGCGCCAAACATGACCATGCGACCGCCCATCTTGGTGCTCAGCAGTCCCAGCGCTGCGAGCGGCAACAAAAAAAGCGCCCCTGGTCGCCGTACTACCACCAGGATAAAGCCCAGCAGCCCCAGAGCCGATGCCTCCACCCACGGATGGAAATAGGCCAGAATGCCGCTCAGGCTCAAATCCTGCACTTCAATGATAGACTGCGCCACCGAAGGATAGGTAAGCTCAAGCCCTGTGCCTGTAGTTGCCACATCACCTGTATGCTTAACATAGGCATTGATATGATTCACGATGGTGGTGAAAATCTCCCCCTGTACCACAATCACGGCCACGCATGTCCAGAGCAGCGCCAGCACCAACGGCTTACAGAGCTCACGACGCAAACGCAGCCCCGGTCGCGTGCCAGCCAAGAGCAGGAGCAGGCTAAAGCCAAAACCTGCCGGCCCCAGCAGCGTGGGCAATGCATAGGTCAAGCTGCCCAGCAGCAATAGCGCCCGCCGTCCACGTGGGGCCATAACAAGGCTCATGCAAGCGAGCAGTCCTACGTTGTAGCGGATGAGATAGGGAAAGACCGAATGCCATTCCTGTGTCCACCATGAAATGACCCCAAAGCTGCCCAACAGAACAATCCACTGCCAGCGCAGGGGATTGCCCATATGTTCCTCCAGTTTGTGGCTGGAAGATGCATCTTCCATCTGCGAACTGCGGAACAGCAAATGACGGGCCGCCATGATCCCGGAAGATTTGGCAAGACGGCGCAGTACCATGCCGGGCAAAAGCATGTAGCGCATGGCCCAACTGGCTGGTGCAAATGTCATCAAGAGCGGAAAAAAGAGCGTGACCAAGTCCGTATCGTAAAAACCCAGCAGCGTACGCCCTAAAAAACCAGGAGAAAGAGAAACCAGGACACCCGCCGCTACACCTGTTTCCATGCTGCCAAGGGCCCATACCCAGGCATAGACAATGACTGCCACGCAACTGGCAAGCACTGGCGGAAACCAGAATGCCACCGTGGCAGGAGGAAGACCGATGGCCAGCGCCATCCACTGAAGCATCACAGCCATAGGATGCCCCACCGCCAGGCCAAAGCCCTCAGCCCCAGCTACCCAGGTATAGGCATCATGCGTGGCGAGCAACCATTCACTGCCCAGTCGGTATTCGGGATTCTGCCAGCAGGGCCATTCAAGCATGCGCAGGCCAAAGGCCAAGGCAAAGGTAACCAGCCCCCAGCACAGCCCCCGCGCCCAGTAATGCCACACGGAAACATGGGCAAGCCCGGCGCTGTGCACAATGACGCTACCGTTGGCATTGGATGCAACAGGCACACGACTGTCAGCTCCGTCAATCGGTGTCATTGGCAAAGACGTTGTGGGCTGGTGACAAAGGGAAGGCATGTACGCACTCTTTGCTGCTTATTGCACTGCTGCCTGTTGTGTGCCGTCATACTGCAAGGCCCAAAAATAACGCAAGCTACCATCCACCCCGTACGATTCCTGCAACGCCACGCACCAGGGTACGGGCACCTGTTTAGGAGCAGCATCATTTGCCAGAATGACCACAAGCCCTCCGGGCTGCACATGCTCTGCAGTAAAATCCAGCAGTTGCCGCCATGGCATGAAGGCCCGACTTACAATGCAGTCTGCCGCTCTTGGCTGCTCCTGAAAAAAACGCTCTGCCCTACCCCGGAAGACATAGGTCTGAGACAGTTGAAGTCGTGCCAACACATGGGAGATAAACAGTGCACGTTTTTCGCGAGCTTCGACCATATAATACGCTCCGCGCTTCCAGGCCATGCGTAGTGGAATACCGGGCAATCCTGCACCTGAGCCCAAATCCCAACTTACAGGAGCGGTCGGTATTACAAGCCTTTCAAGAAAACGCGCCAGGTAAAAGCTATCAAGCACAAGCCGGGTCAGCACATCCTGCCAGGAATACGGCCCCACCAAATTCATACCCTTATTCCAGCTGCAAAGCATGTCAAGATAGCCTGCCAGAGGATCCATGGCATATTCAGGCACCGGGGCACCTGAAAGACGCACCAAACGTGACAGCTCCACCCGCTCCAAGGCATGCTGCATTGATATTTCCTATGGGTTATGCGCTATGTAACGACGGCATGTTTCTTATGTCTTCTCATATCCCGGCAGCATGGGACTTGCAAGCCTATCGTGGATACCGTATACATTAGATTTGCGATTTTGATGTATATTTAGCCAGACAGTGCACACGCCAGGAGGCGAGCTATGAAGCAAACCATTCTGCTTTTTCCCGGACAAGGATCCCAACTGCCCGGCATGGGGCGTGATGTGGCTGAAGCCATGCCGGATGCCATGGCACTTTGGAAGCGTGCCGAGCATATCAGTGGCCTGCCTCTGCGCGAAATATTCTGGGATGGTGATGAGCAGGCCATGAGCGACACAAGGGCGCTGCAGCCCGCGCTGACCGTGGTGAACCTGAGCCTTTGGAATGCTTTGGCCGGTCGCGTGCATCCGTGCGGAACTGCCGGGCACAGCCTGGGAGAATTTTGCTCCCTGGCGGCCGCAAACGTGCTCTCCCCAGACACTGTACTGGAATTGACCACCCTGCGCGGCAGACTCATGGCCGAAGCTGATCCGGAAGGCAAGGGAGCCATGGCGGCCATTCTCAAGCTGGACCTGTCTGCCGTGGAAGCACTGGTTGATGAAGCCTCTGCCAGCACAGGTGAACTGTTGCGTATAGCCAACTACAACACCCCTGGCCAGTTTGTGGTTAGCGGCACCAAGACCGCCGTGGCCGAAGCCGGCCGTTTGGCCAAGGAACGCAAGGGCCGGGCTGTTGAACTCAAAGTCAGCGGTGCCTTCCACAGCCCCATGATGGCCGAAGCGAACAGAGAACTTGCCCCGCTGCTGCGCAAAGCTGTCTGGAATCGCCCGAAATTTCCCGTGTACTGCAATGCCCACGGTCTAGCCTTGAACGACG
The DNA here is from genome assembly GCA_017454325.1 of Desulfovibrio sp. Taxonomy (GTDB): domain Bacteria; phylum Desulfobacterota; class Desulfovibrionia; order Desulfovibrionales; family Desulfovibrionaceae; genus Desulfovibrio. The sequence goes on from JAFTDG010000164.1 coordinate 46,706, forward strand.
GGGAAAGCATACGCGAAGCAGTACTTGTGCAGATGACATCTTCCGTACAATGGATTGACACCCTGCGCCATCAGTACACTGACGGCGCACGTTACTGGCTGGAGCTTGGCCCCAAGGCCGTTCTTGGCAAAATGGTGGGGGCGTGTCTGTCCGGACTGGCAGCCCCTGACACCTTTTCAGTATCACTGGTACACGACGCCGCCAGTGCCGCCGCATTCACGGAGTAATATTATCCATGTCCACACTATCATCATGGCACTTTGAGGAGTAGAAGTCATATGCGCGCCATCGACACTCTGCGCACAGCTCTCAAGGCTATCGTAGAAAACGAGGGGCTGACCTGGCCCAGCAAGGTCGTCATTGAACCGCCGCGAGACGTTACGTTCGGCGACCTCTCGGTCAATGTGGCCATGCTTTTGGCCCGCGAGGCCAAAACTCCTCCCCGTGTGCTGGCCGAAAATTTTGCCAGCAAGCTCATGGAACGCTGTCCAGATGTGGCCAAAGCAACTGCCGCCGGTCCAGGATTTTGCAATGTCACCTTTACGCCGGATTTTTGGCGTACCACAGTGGCAGAAGTAGAAACTGCCGGAGATGCCTACGGCACGACATCCGTTGGCTCTCACCGCAGGGTATTGCTGGAATACGTTTCGGCCAACCCCACAGGGCCCTTGCATGTAGGGCATGGGCGCGGTGCTGCCGTAGGAGACAGCCTTGCACGTTTGCTGCGCATGGCCGGCTACACGGTTGACACTGAATATTACGTTAACGATGCAGGCCGTCAGATGCGTCTGCTGGGTCTTTCTGTCTGGCTACGCGCAAAGGAGCTGTGCAATCTGCCTGTTACCTGGCCGGCAGAGGGTGAATACTACAAAGGCGACTACATCAAAGATATCGCCCGCGAAATGCTATCAGCAGACCCGCATTTGACGGATCTGCCGGACGCCGAAGGCCAGGAACGCTGCTACAATACGGCAATGCACGAAATTCTGGACGGCATCAAGACCGATCTTGCCAATTTCCGGGTAGAGCACAGATACTGGTTTTCGGAGAAAACACTGGTTGAAGGCGGTGCCGTGGATGCGGCCTTTACGGCCCTTTCCAACGCCGGACACACATACGACAAAGAACATGCGTTCTGGTTTGCCACTGAGAAATTGGGAGACGACAAAGACCGCGTACTGCGCAAGTCTGACGGCAGTCTGACCTATTTTGCCTCTGACATTGCCTACCATCACGACAAATTCCGACGTGGCTATGACTGGCTCATAGATGTCTGGGGGGCAGACCACCACGGATATGTGCCGCGCATGCGTGCAGCCATTGCCGCTATGGGCAAGCCACAGGAAAGCTTCAGCGTGGTGCTCATCCAGCTCGTCAATTTGCTGCGTGAGGGCAAGCCCGTAAGCATGTCCACCCGCGCAGGGACATTTGAAACCCTGTCTGATGTCATAAAGGAAGTGGGCACTGACGCAGCACGCTTCATGTTTCTTTCACGCAAAAGTGACAGCCCTCTGGATTTTGATCTGGATCTTGTAAAACAACGCACCATGGATAACCCCGTCTATTATGTGCAGTATGCCCACGCACGTATCTGCGCCGTGCTGCGCCGTGCTGCAGACAGGGGCATTTCCCTGCCTTCCCGTACGCCCCCTGAACTGTTATCCCCGCTGGACACGGCTGAAGATATGGCCCTGTTGCGCAAGATTGCCGGTTTCGGTGACATGCTATCCGCTGCCGCCCAATCACTCGGGGTGCATCACGTCAGCCACTACCTCACAGAGCTATCGGGCCTGCTGCACAGTTATTATGCCAAGCATCAGGTACTTCAGGAGAACGATCAGCCCCGCAGCATGGCCCGTCTGGCCTTGCTACGCGCTGTTGGTCAGGTGCTGCACAACGGTCTTTTTGTTCTTGGCGTCAGCGCCCCTGAAAGCATGTAACAAGGCAACAGTATGGCAGGGCCACTGCGTAAACCACGTACCAAGAGCACAGCACAACAGGAAGAGGGGGAAAATCGCTTTGCCGTGCATCTGTCCAAGCCGGCCACACTGATACTGTGTGCCGTTTTTCTTGTGGCTAGCGCATGGTCATTCTTCATGGGTTTCATGGTGGGGCGAGGTCAAAACCCGGAAGCGCATCTGGAACAAATGACTGGCCTCAGAGTAAAGGATGCTCCCGTGCAGCTACCGCAGGAGAGCACCATACCATCTGCAGATGCAGCCACATCAGCCCCCTCTGCCGAAAAAGCTCCAACGCCACCACCAGCCCCCAATCCTCCCCAGGAGCAACGTGCAGATAACGACGCACAGAAGCAGCCAGAAGTTCTCGCCAAACAGCACGCTACAGGGGAAGCCCGCTATCCCTTTGCCCGCCCCAGTGGCAGCAGCCTTGCCGCCTGGGGCCAGCAACAGGCTTCTCCACAGGATACAGGAAAGCAGAAAGAGAATACTTCCCGCAAGTCCCAAAGCGCACAAGTGCCCACCACAGGGATGGCAATGCAGCCAACTGGCGGACCAATCTATGATGCCACCTATCAAGTGGCGGCTTTCAAGGGCCCAAAGGATGCGGCACATCTTTGCCAGACGCTCAAAGAGCGCGGCATACGCGCGTTCAAGCAAAAAAGTGGCAAGGTCTTACTTGTACTTGTCAACCTGCACGGGACAGATGCCGATGCGCTCAGCCTGCGAAAAACATTGCAGGCCATGGGGCTGGGTGCCCCCGTGCTCCTTTCACGCAAGGCAGTCACAGCAGGCCCTGCGAAAAAACGTCATTGACTTCCACCTAAACAACGAGGATGTGTATGCCCGGTCTGGGAATGTTCTGCAATGACCTGCGCTTGCTCGGGCGATACAGCCTGGAACGCGTCAAGACTCTGGGTGCCACGACCCTGTTCATGGCCGACGGGCTCCGACAGATATTCACCAGTGGCACCAAAATAGTGCCGCGTACGGTTAACCAGCTCTACGTCATCGGAGCCAAGTCACTCTTTCTCATCATGCTCATTGGCATTTTCTGCGGCATGGTGCTGGGCCTGCAGGGGTATTACACGCTTGTGCAATTCGGCTCAGTTGGTATGCTGGGTTCTGCCGTCTCGCTCTCGCTCATCCGCGAACTGGGGCCCGTTCTCACTGCCATTATGCTCACAGGCCGGGCCGGCTCTTCTATGACCGCGGAAATTGGCGTCATGCGCATTACAGATCAAATAGACGCTCTTGATGTTATGGACATCAATTCCGTAGGCTACCTCGTCAGCCCCCGTTTACTTGCCTCTCTCATCGCCTTTCCCCTGCTCACGGCCGTCTTCGACGTTATTGGTATTGCGGGAGGGTATCTCACGGGTGTGCTCATGCTGCACATCAATGAGGGGGCCTATTTCTATCGCATCGCCAGTTCCGTCACGCACACGGATATTTATGGAGGTTTTCTCAAAGCCGTGGTCTTCGGCCTGCTTGTCACAACTGTCTGCTGCCACCAGGGCTACACGGCCAATAAACGCCGTGACAGTGTGGGGCCCGAAGCCGTAGGCAATGCCACCACGTCTGCAGTTGTCATCTCCTGCGTGCTCATACTTGCGGCAGACTATGTCATCACCTCCTTTCTGCTGTGACAGACATGCTGCCCATTACTGTCATTGGCATTGACCCTGGTTCCCAACGCACTGGCTGGGGTGTCGTACGCGAAGTTTCTGGTGTTCTCCAGCTGGTGGACTGTGGCATCATCCGTACTGCCTCAGGTGGTGAGCATTTTTCTGCCCGCCTGGCCCGCATCTATCAGGATCTTGTCTCAGTGCTCACGCGTCTCGCACCAGATGAAGCAGCTGTGGAGCAGGTATTCACCGCCCAAAATGCCGCCAGCGCACTGAAACTGGGGCAGGCCAGAGGGGCGGCTGTCGCGGCACTGGCCTCTCGCGGCATCCCCATCAACGACTACGAACCCACACTGGTAAAAAAGACCCTCGTGGGCACGGGCCGTGCAGAAAAAACGCAAGTGGCCTTTATGGTGCAACGCCTGCTCAACGTCAGGGAACAACACTGGGCACTGGACACATCTGACGCCCTGGGCATAGCCATCTGCCATCTTACCATGCGCCGTTTTGCCACCCTTGCCAGCATGTAGGCTGGCATTTGCCAAGGAAGCGAGCTATACATGACGCACGGAACCAATCCAGATGGCAATAATCTTGCATAGCCTTTGCCCATGGACATTTTCAACTACGATCCAGCCAGCATACTCAGCCTGCTGCTCACCATCATGCGGGTGAGCATAGTTATGTTTATGCTGCCCATTTTTTCCACCAACAATATTCCCATACAGGTCAAGGCAGCGGCAACGCTTGTTTTTTCCCTGGGGGTATGGCCGCATCTTTCCCTCAACCCGGCGGCCATGCCAGCCCATCCTTTTGACGTGGGCCTTATGGTGCTGGGCGAAGTGGTCATGGGACTCGCCCTGGGCATGGCCGTGAATTGCCTGTTCATGGGCATACAGTCTGGAGGAGAATTGCTTGGCTATCAGATGGGCTTTACCATGATCAATTTTGCAGATCCGCTCTCTGGCAATCAGACGGGAGCCGCGGCGTTCTTCTTATGGATGGTCTCGGCACTGGTATTTCTGACACTGGACGGCCATTTATACATGATCAAGGGCTTTGCCACATCCTTTGCGCTGGTACCGCCGGGCCAGCTTTTTCTCGGCCAGCTTGTGCTGGATCAGGTAATTTACCTGGTAGCACAGGTTTTTGTACTGGCATTGCAAATAGCGGCACCGGTAATGATAGCCCTTTTTCTGGTGGAAGTGACCCTGGCCCTCATGGCCCGCACCTCGCCCCAGATTCACATCATGGAATTTGGCTTTCCCCTTAAAATCGGCGTGGGCTTTTTCTTCCTTGGTCTGCTCATGACCATCATGAGCGACCGTATTGCTGACTTCATTCAAGGTATAGATGCACTTTTTGGTAATTTGCTCAGGGCCATGGCGCCGCCAGTCGAATGACACGCCACGCCCCAAAGCTCCTATCCTGGCCTGCATACCTCCCCACCTCACTGCTTGCCAGCAGAGGACGCTACGGCTAAACTGTAAATAAGTAACCGGTTTTTGCCCAGCCTTGCAAGGAGCATCGTGTGAACATCACTTGTCCGCGTTGCGGCTTCAGCCGTGAAATATCACCTGACCGTCTGCCGGCGCGTGCAGTTATCGCCACCTGTCCGCACTGTGCCTGCCGCTTCCGTTTCACACCGGAAACAGAAATGACAGAGCACTTGTCCGGCTCTCCTTCTGTAACAACAGGAACAGCCACGCCCGATTACATGAGACCACCGACCTCCAATGGTCAGCGGACAGCGAGCACAGGTACTGACACTTCCCTGCCCTCCGAAGCAGCCATGCCAGGCAGACACAGTAATGAAGCTCCTGCTGCCTCTGATGGGTCGGCCCAACAAGCGTCTGAGGGAGCTTTACACACAGAACAGCACATTTCTCCTGGTGACAAGCCAGATAGTGCCCCTTCCTCGGTCAGCAATACACGCACAGTCTCTGACCAGGATACCCGACGAGATGCAGTGCTCCCACCTGCGAGCCACAGCACAATGATGAATCCTTGGGATGCTGCACCAGCTCCTGATGGCTGGATTGCAGCCTTTTACCAAACATGCCTGCGGGTAATGTTTGGGGCACCGCAGTTCTTCAGCAGACTGAACCCCAAAGCCCCACAATTACGTGCTCTGTTCTTCTACCTCAGCATCAGTGTTATCCA
>JAFTDG010000165.1 GCA_017454325.1 Desulfovibrio sp.
GACAGTTCAAGAAAACGGCGGAAAGCCTCGGGGTACAGTTCAAAAATATCCGCATCGGATACTGTGAAATTGTGCAGAAGCTGGCCGAGGCGTTGATGTGTATTCTCCAGAAGGCCGAGGCGCTGGTAGAGTGTACGGATCAGAAGCAGCTTCTGCTTCCGGGTTTCTTCCTTGTCGTCGGTTTTATAAAATGCCTTGAGACGGCGGCATATGTTTTCGCGGGCGTCCTTGATGCTCTGTAAAAGCTGGGTGCGCTTGATTTCAGGATTACAGAGAGGGCTCAGGCTTTCCCTGATATGGGTGATGCCACCGTCATTGAGGCGCATGGCAGCGTCCCACGCAGTACGGGGGGCTTTGAAGTGCGCGGCCACGAGGGGACTCTTCATGAACGCGGATTCAAGCTCGCCTACATAGTTTTGCATATCGGGGCGGATGCCTTTTTCCCGACCGTCGGCATCGTATTCCAGAATGGCGTCAAAACGGAAGTTGGGATTGCGCAGGAGGAAAAGATTATTGAAGGCATGCGTGCCGTCCCACTCATGCGGCCAGTCATGCTGTTTGCCAAAAAAATCCAGCAGGGAGGCGTGCAGGCGGTTGTCCCAACGGGTGTTCACCGACGGTGCGCCTTTTTTTTGCTCGAATTCCATGTCAAATTTTGTCAGCACGAAAAAGAGCGAAATTTCCTTGCCCGCCCTGTCTTCCGGGCGTTCCCCATGGGTTGAGCATATCCAGTCGTTGATAACGCCGGGAAGGTCCTGAACTTCCTGGTTGCTGGGGCCGATGCAAAGCAGCATGCTCGTCAGTTCGCGTTCCGCGCAGTAGCGCTGAAAGAGGTAGGCAACCTTGCCACGCAGGAACATTTCCTTGAGCATGCCTTCCTTGCGCAGTTCACGGCGTACATCGTCAAATTTGTAACGGGAGCGGTAGCCTGGAAAATCCAGCAGATCCGTGTAGTCGAAGTACGGTGCCGGCCTGCGGCTCATAACAATGGTCAGTTCGGCAGTGAGTGCCGTGACTACGGCACGCGGCAGGGTCGCCCGCTGCCCCTGGGCAGTGACGAGGGTAAGGCCATTATCATCCTGAGAGTCTTCTTGAAGGCCATCCAGCGTGGCCACATCAATGATGCTGCTTGCGCGAGGAATAAGCGCATCAATAGGGGCGAAGGCTTCTTCGGCATTGTTCAGAGATTCCAACGCACGGAGCAGCGTGCGCAACAGGGTGGTGAATTCGGGCACTTCGTCCCAGATAAGGGCATACATGAGTACGCGGTCATCCAAACTCAGTCGGGGGCCAAGAGAAAGGGCCTGTTCCCAGTACGCATGCTCCAAATCCTGAACCCGGGCCTTGGAGCGGAAATCCTTGAGCAGATATTCACGCAAATCTTCCAGTGCGTCCAGATCTACAGGTGAAGAAGTTTCACTCGTACGTTTGGCGAGCGTTTGCAGGGTAGCCTGAATATCGCTTTGCGGTTCTTCCTTGTGTTCGCAATCTGCGTAATATGTATTGGCAATGATTTTAACCAGATCGGTTTCCGAGAGCAGGCGGATTTGCACAGGATAACCGTCAGGTATTGAATCCGGCGCAGTCATGGTGAAACGGGTGACAAGCCCCGTAGATTCTTTGCCGCCTTCGGGGTTGATTTCACTGATGAAATCGTGTGTATCTTCGCCAAATTGGGCCAGCAGGGCATTGCTGTCATCACGGGCCAGGGCGGAAATAAGATATGATTTGCCAGCCTGGCTCGGACCGAATACTCCGGCACACATTTTTCGCTGTGACGCCCGGGCACAACGCCGAAAGAGACGTCCTGCGCGACGCAGTTCTCTGCGCAGGCCTTCGCCTTCATTTCTGACCAGCTCGCCATTGCGTGTCACCCAGTCGCCAGCCTCTGCACAGGCTTTGGCCAGCCCGCTGCAATAGCTCGATATTTCCATAAATGTGACTCCTGTGCCAGCAGTTGCCTGTGGTGCTCTATGCGTAAACGATGCCTGTATCAAGCCAGAAACCTTCATCGCGGGGCAGGGTCTGCAGACGTATTTCCAGGGCGTTGTTCACAGGGTTACCCTGGCAGTCCAGCACTTCCTCAATAACAAATTCACCCTCGTCGCGTTCGGTGGCATCTGTTTCTGACATGGGCTGAGATACATCCCGTTCCTCCAGCTCCGATACTGTTAGCTTGAGTGTAACGGAAAAAGGCAGACGTGAAGCGTAGGTACGGCGCACATCCTCATTGACGAATTCCAGAAAATAGAAACGGGTTGTAGTCCAGCGTTCCACATCTAGCTGGCGAAAGCCCACAGCAATGGGGCCACCGAAGGTTATGGTGCGGGTATAGGTGGCTTCCTGGGTGTTTTGCACATCCACTTCGAACCAGACCTTAGGTTTTTTGATTTGTCCGTTCAGCTCCATCTCTCCGATGAAGCGCGCTGTGGAGGTCAGGGTTAAGTTGTACGGGTCAAAAGAAAAGCCTTCCAGCTGGCCTTCCGCAAGGGTGCAGAGTATGGCCCCCACGACCACAGTGGTTTTGGGGTCAGTCATGCGGCCAAGTGCATCAGCAAAGGGATACCAGCCGCCAACACGGTAATTGCCCATGGGAAGGATTCTGTCTGGAGGAACGGGCAGCAGGGCGTACACGGAGTCGATAATTCCCTGCCAACGGCTGGGACGGCCTGTGAGCAGCAGAGCATCACAATCGTAGAGGTGAATGACTTCACACAGGTTGGCAAGTACATCCTTCAACACCGTGCGCACAGTATCGTCAACACGGCGCGGATCAATACGCAGGGCAACGTCGAGCAACGTAAAACCGTTGTCGCCGGTGGAAGTGCGCACATATTCTTCCACGTAGTTCAAGGCACCCTGATTGGGGGCAGGGTGTAACGGGCAGGGCAGAACTGTTGGCGTTCCATCTTCTGCAGGACTGTTGGCAGATTCCTGGGCTGATATCGGGTGAGTGGCCATGGGGAAACGGAAGCAATCTCGGAAAGAGCAGCTCATGCTTCCCGTTCCAGTACGCAGGTCGGCCTGCTCGTAGATGGCGAGGATACACAGTGCCACAGGTACGGCCACCTGTCGGATAAACTGGATACGCAGGTTGCGGCTTTCCTGGGAGCGATCCATGACGTCTCGGCCGAACAGATGCGCCAGGGCTGCCCTGGTATCCTTGATGCCCGCTCTGGCCATGGCTTCACCCAGGGCAGGCAGTACATGTTCGCGCACCACAGCACAGAGCACGTCGTCGCCGGCAAGGTTGAAGCCGTCGTGAAATTCTGGATAGGGTACCATGCGTGCAGTGGAGCCTGCATCACTCTGCAGCTTAAACGTCGTGATGGAAAGATCCGTAGTTCCACCGCCAATATCAATGGTAGCAACGCGCACGCAGGGAAGGTTGCTGTATTCCTGTCTTGGTCGTCCAGACAAGGAGCAGAAAAGGTGTGCATCACCCTGAAATTTGCGGGTTATTTCATTATATATGTAGACTAGCTGAGTGCAGGTGGCTTCGTCCCAGTTGCAGCGTACCTGGGGGCTTGTGCGGTAGTCGGCAGGGCCTTCCTTGCGTTGAGAGGCCGGTTTTTCCATATAGTACTGGCTCCAGCCCAACGCTTCCCAGAGTACGTGAACAGCCCATTTGGCCCAGCGGCGATAAATGCGTTGTTCCGCAATGGGCATGCCTGCAGGTACTGTAAAAATCACCTGCCTCAGCCTGCGCGGCACATCAGAAGCATCTCGTCGACCTCGTTGGCCTGGTGAGTTGATGGTGAGCAGTGCCTGCTGAATGACCTCAACCAGTAGGAACATCATTAGTGAAGAACGGGTGAACAGAGATTCAAAGGCACTGTCTGTCTCTTGTTTGCGCAATATTTTGTTGCGGGTGAACAGTTTGTCCTGCATACAGCAGAGCGGTGTGCCACTGGAATTGACCTGCTGCGCCAGCAGACCACGCGTAACGTAGGGCTCGCCAAAACCCTTGGTGTTAAAGCGCCAGCTCTGTGCCCAGTTGCGTTCATCCCACAGGTATCGTTTGGGACTGGACATGCCTGTTGTGCCCTCTGCGCAGATGGACAGGGTGGAAAGGCGTGCAGCTTCAGGGCCGATGCGCACCGGCGAGGGCCAGACAAAAGCCGGGGTGCGACGACCGGAACGGCGGCTCAATGCGTCATTGCCGAAACTGATCTCAGAAAACTCAACCCTCGTTTCAAAGGGGTCAGTGTAGACATGTTCCGGCTGATCCATATCACGCAGCTGCAGAAGGTAGCTGTCGTTGAGATTGGTGGCGCTTTGTGCGCGCGTTTCCACAAGAATGCCTGTGGTGCGGGAGTTGCCAATATCGAGCACGAGATCTACGTCAATGGGATTATGGTGGTAGGGATTGATTACATAGACCTTGGTGCCGCCAATGCAGTGGTGCAGCAGTTCAAGAATGGTCAGATAGCTTGCCAGATGCTCGAGCTCTGGGCCATCTTCCATGCGTCGGCGATTGGTTTTTTGCCATTCTGTCCAGATCTCACGCAGCCAGCTGTCGACCCATGCCTCGTTGAGAAACCAGGAATTGTCGCGGTATCGCCAGGCCGGCCGAAACTGTGCATGGGCGTTTACATCCTGTGGGCAAAGTGCGCAGTATGCTGTATCATTGTGTTCCTCTACCTGCATGTCGAAGGCCAGTACAATGCGCAACGTTTCTGCAGCATCGTCACTCATGACAAAACGGACACGGGCCCAGTTGGTGGGGCCATATTCGACGCGGCATTCCCGGCCGTCTTCCCATAGTTGCTCTCTTTCACGCAGGAAGGGAACTGGAATCCACCGTTGCAGCCATGGCAGGAGAGTTTTGCGCGCGTCAAGCTCATATTCCGAGCCTGATGGCGTTCTGGCATGATCCAGCACGTCAACCAACTGGCCTTCGTCATTTTCCTCAAGTGCATGGAGTTGCACCTGGTGGCCTTCGGATGTGCTTTCGCATCTCTGTTCTTCAAAGCTGCGCCTGATGCGTGGGAGACTGTTCAAATCTACTGCAAAATCAAGGAGCTGAGGACAGCCTCCAGGAATAAGGCTGATACGTTCCTTGTATTTGGGCATAGCAAACATGCTTACTTCCTCCCGCAGGATTCAACGCGGATAAAGGGAATTTCGTATGCCTGCCTGCCGCCGTTGGCATCCTTGAATACCCAGGAGCAGGGGGTTCTCTGGCCCTTGCCTTTGCAGACCATTTCCGCCTGTCCCCAGCGCTCCCCGTCTGTGCATGCGGCACCTTCAGATTTGACCGTCAGCACGCCATTGCTCCCCAGTTTTGCCGAGGAGGCACCGATGCATGTACGCCCGCCGCTGGGGTCGATAACGCGGCGTTTGCCGCTGCCGCCATGCGCACCAAAGCAGAAACATTCACGGATAGTGCGCTTGGAATAATATTCAGGGCGCGTTCCCTGCCAGCATCCCTCCAAGAAATCCAGATTGCCGGTCTTGGCCGCATCAGGAGGAATGCGCAGCTCTTCGCCAACCTTGGGCTTCGCACTCTGTTTTACTTCTGGCTTGGGTTTTTGTGCCTCCTTCTTTTCCGCTTTCTGGGCTGGAGGTGTTTCCTTTTGGGGCGGCGTTTTCTTCACATCGGGTTTCTGCTTTTGGGGAGGTGTTGTTTGAGGGGTGTCTTCCTTTTTGGGAGAAGCCTGCGGTATGGTGGTCATGGGGAGCAGTTCAACCAATGTGAGCTGACCGGGGTGTTCCGGCTGCTTCCGTGCGGCGGCTTCGGGTGTAACAATGGCCTGAGAAGAGGGTATCGGCACTTCTTGTGCAGAATGGGGTGCAACTGCGGCGTCCTGTTTAGCCGTCGTATCAGATACACCTCTTTCTTGCGAAACTGCTGCTTCAGGTACAGAAGGTGGCTGGTGTGCGGCAGTATTTTCAGATGGTGTGACCACGGCTTCAGGAACAGCAGGCAGGGTTTCTGGCGAAGTTGGAATTTCTGTGGAGGGTGTGGCTGCGGGCTCCAGAACGACCACGGGCTGCTCTGTTCCAGAGATATTCCCTTCAGCTGTAATGACAACGCCTTCTTCGGTCTGCATGGTGCCGTCAGCACGTCGCTGGACAATGCGGGTCTGGGAACCATTGGGCAGGCGGATCAATGCGCCTGGGGCCAGGTAGAGAGAACGCGTGCCTGGAGCAATTACGGCAGGGCGACGGTTACCTATCTGTTCGGCACTCATGGCTTCGTTCCAGGTTGGTAAGAGGGCGCATATGGCCAGCAAGAATAGCAAGCTATGTTTCACCTGAGTTCTCCATGGCATAGGGGCCATTGTGTAAATTTTTTCGTGCTATTGGCACTAGCGGTTCTTGTTAAAATAGGCATCCCACGTTGAGCCATCCTTGTTGGTGCCTTTGCACATGGTGCCGCGGCCTGAAACATTGTGGCAGATGATGAGGAGCTCGTCGTAAGATGTCTTGCTGTTACGGCACTGCTGCGGCATCAGAGTGATGTGCAGCATGCCATCCTTCAGGGACGCCTCAGCCTCACCTGTGCAAATGTCGTTTTTTTCATGTACCACCCCCTGGCCCTTGCCTTTCTCGTCAAAGGAAAATTCAAAGGCCACCGGTTCGTGCGTTCGCGTATTCTCAAGCCCCGTATCACAGCGCCATCCGCCCCGTATGAAATCCAGGTTGCCCGGATTGTCCGGAATATGTAAATCCTGTTGCGGCTTAGGTTCTGTGCTGACAACCGGGGGCAGTGGTACCACTTGCGCAGAGGCCGGGGAGGATGTGGACGGCGGTATGCAGGCATCAATGTGCGTACGAACCTTTTCATGCAGCGCGTTGAGCTGGATTTCCAGTTCTCCATTACGGCGTTCTGCCAGTGTGAGTGCCTCAGACTGTGTAAAGAAGGGCAGCGCAGGGAAATGCAGCAAAGCTTTTCCGCTCACGGCAGGTAGCGTGCCAAAGCTGGAAAACAACAGCAGAATAAGTAGGAGGAGTAAGAAAAATGGTAGCAGCCACCACCATGCCCCACGTCGCAGTGGAGCTGGTGAAGGTGGCGGTAGCACGACAGGGGGAGCAGCCTTGGGTAATTCTTGAGGCACGGATGTGGGCCTGACCTCAACTGTGGATAGCCGGCACAGGCTTTGCGCCTCCACACCCGGAGTGCCCGGCCCGAACCCCCAGCATACAAAGACGGGCTGCCCCCCAACCACATATAGAGAACTGTCGTCGGGAAAGCTGAGGGCGAGTTCTAGCAGATTGCCACGGGTCAGCTTTAACGCATCCGGTGACTGTTTGAGTTCTTCCGCAAAACGTCGGATTTCATTGCCCATATGCATGAGCGTGGAACGGATTGCGTTTTGTTCCTGCTGTGGCAGGTCGCTCAGCTGTTGCACAGTGCCCTGTACAGGCGTGTACCAGTCAACAGAACCCTCTGTTTGGTTGAAAACGGGTTCGGCGAACAGCAATACATAATCATCACCGAACTTGCGGCGCAGCATGTCACGAAGCTGGGGGAAACACTCGCTAACCATGATGC
>JAFTDG010000166.1 GCA_017454325.1 Desulfovibrio sp.
CATATTTTTCCACCATGAAATTGCGTCCTTCAGCCTCGGCATGGCGCAGGTCTTCCAGATAGGAGGCCAGCACCTCGTCATCATGCACTTCGTGTGTCATGCGCCGCATAACACGGAAGGTTTCCGGGCGCTGCTGGCAGTCCGCCGTACCCCCTTCATTATTGACGGCCTGAAACATGGTCAGTTCACGTTCAATGATTTCATACAAAGCAGCCTTGCGGTCAAATTCTTCCAGCATATCTATATCTCCTTGTCCCAGCTGTCTTTCAGGAAGATCGTGTTTAGTCCTCGGCCTGCGCCTTGAGGCAGAGTTCAAGATTATCGCGGTAGCCCTGGGCTTCGGCACAGGAACCCTTGCCCAGTTGTTCATACATATGCACTGCGGCACGCAGGTGCGCAGCGGCTTCATTCCAAACTCCGGCTGTGGCAAGAGCCACGCCCAGATTGCCGTGGGAAAAGGCCGTGTCTTCATGGATACCCTGCGCTTTTTCCCGTACGGCAAGTGCCTTGCGATGCAGGGCAATGCCTTCAGCCAGTTGGCCGCGTTCCTCATAAATGCGGCCAAGGTTATTCAGACATGTCCCCAGTTTTTCTTTATCGTCGGCCTTTTCCCAGATGGCCTGCGCACGCAGCATAAGCGCCTCAGCTCTGTCAAAATTGCCTTTGCGGTACCAGGAAGAGGAAAGACGCAGCAGGCATTCAGCCAGCTTGGGTGCATCCGGGCCTAGGGTTGCTTCCAGCCCCTGGGCAGCTTCATCAGCCAGTGCAATACTCTCATCCAGACGTCCCAGGCCCTGCAGAGCAAAGGAGAGGTTTTGCATGACGCCTAATGTCAGGGACGAAGAGGAGCCTTTGCACTCTCTAAGCAGGCTCAGACTTTGTGCAAGCATTTCCACGGCTTTTTGGGGCTGTTGCAGGGCAAAATAGGCGCGGCCCATTCCTTCCAGAGCCAAGGCGCGGCACAGGGCGTCTTGCGAATATTCGTTGCAGAGAGATTCCAAGGCAGTGACGCAGCCGTGGGCATCGCCACTGGCGAGCAATGCTTCGCCGGCGCGCAGTGCGGATAACCATGGTGGGGTTGCACACATGTTTTTAGCCCTGCAGCAGATCAAGTCTACGCACTTCGGGATCACGCACCTGCGTCATAATGCTTGGGCCGTGCGCCCACAGCCAGGTGTCATATACATCACTCAGGCCAACAGCGCGCAAATGCGAGGCCACAGAAGCACAGAAGCTTTCAATACTGTCAACGGCAATCTTGCCGTGTGTGGTATCCAGTGGGGTGACAGCCAGAAGATCCAGCAATGTCGTGATGGATGGACCGAGCACGGGTAACTGACGCGCCAGCTTGCCAGCCCATTTGTAGAAGGGCATATACCGCCGGTTACACAGATAGACGAGAGAAAGTGCCGCTTCGGCAAAGCGGGCCACAGCCAGCATGGCTGCCACACTATCTCCGCGTGCCAGGCAGCGTGGCAGATTGTACTGACCGGCCTGCGCCATGACCATGCAGCGGGCAGCCAGTTTTTTCAGCAAGATATCACGCGGGTAGCAGGCCAGCAGTGCTTCACGACGACGGGTGAACTCTCCGTCGCCGTCGGCAAAAACGGCACCATTGGTGCAAGCTGCCAGCTGATATTCAGGTATGCGCAGCCACTCCTGCCAGGTTTCTGGCGTATGTGGAAGTTTGGTGAAAAAAGCGTAGAAATCCTCCAGCGGGAGTGGGCCCACACGTCCCATACGCCGTTCTGGCACTAGACGGCTCTCCATGCCCATGAATTCCTTGGGCAGACGCTCCAGAGCAGCTTCAATGCGCGGCAAGGCGGTGCGCAATTCCTCCCGCGGTAGCCAGAGGCAGAAGGCAGGACCATAATCGTGATCGCGTGAGTGTTCGTCATCACAACCGAAACATTCCGACCCTTCTCCCACGAGGCCTACAGCGGCCTTATCCATAATATCGGGTATGTCTTGCCGGAGGGAGGGCAGGCAGGTCTCATAAAATTTTTGTGCCAGTTCCAGTCCGTTCATGCCTTCTCCTTTTTTTGTGAGGCGATAGTAGCACCGCGCCTTGGGGTGCAGGTAAGACTGAGTGTATCGTCTATGAGATCAAAAGTGGCTTTGCCACCTTGCTGCAGCGAGCCAAAGAGCATTTCTGCGGCAAGGCGGTCTTCCAGTTCTGTGCGCATCAGTGCTCGTAGAGGTCTGGCTCCCATGGCCGGATCATAGCCATGTTTAGCCAACCATGCCCGAGCCTGCGCTGAAAGTTCAAGATGTATGTGACGGGGGGCAAGTTCCTGCTGCATTTCTGTTAGAAATTTGCCCACAATGGCATCCATCAGTTCCTCGCCCAATGAGTGGAAGGTCACTATGGCGTCCAGACGATTACGGAATTCGGGCGAGAACGTGCGATTAACTGCTTCACGTCCCCGTCCGCCGGCATCCTCGGCCTTGCGGGCTGCAAAGCCCACAGAGGCTTTTTGCATCTCAAATGCACCGGCGTTGGAGGTCATGATCAGCAGCACATGGCTGAAGTCTACCTTGCGGCCCAAGGCATCAGTGAGCGTTGCATCATCCATGACCTGCAGCAAAATATTGAATATTTCCGGGTGGGCTTTTTCCATTTCGTCCAGAAGCAATACGCAGTGTGGGCTTTTGCGTATGCCCTCTGTAAGCTGACCGCCCTGATCGTGCCCTACATAGCCTGGAGGTGCACCAATGAGGCGTGAAACCGTGTGGCTTTCCATGTATTCGCTCATGTCAAAACGCAGGAAATCCAAGCCCAGCACACGGGCCAGGGTTTTCGCCACCTCAGTTTTGCCCACGCCCGTGGGGCCGCAGAACAGAAAGGCACCGGATGGGCGCCTGCGACCGGCAAAACCGGCTCTTCCGCGCAAAATAGCACGCGTGACAGCTGCTACAGCCTCGTCCTGTCCAAAAATTTCACGACGCATGGCGGCTTCCAGACCGGCCAGGCGTTCACGTTCGCGGGCACTCACGCTGGCAGTAGGTACGCCAGCCATACGTGCTACCACGGTTTCTACATCGCGTACTCTCACCGGCGAGGGAGCGCAACCAGCCGCATCCTGTCGCATGCTGACCAGGGCGCCTACTTCGTCCAGAACGTCAATGGCTTTGTCTGGGAGCATGCGCTCGTGCAGGTAGCGTACTGAGAGCTCCACAATGGCCTTGAGCGTTGCTGGCGAGTATGTGACATTATGATGTCTTGCGTAGCGTCCGGCCAAACCCTTGAGAATGTCACGACACTGAGCAGGTGTGGGCTCCCCCACATCAATGCGCTGGAAGCGGCGCGCGAGCGCCTGATCTTTTTCGAGGCAGCGACGAAATTCCGTATGCGTTGTAGATCCCATACAACGCAGCTCACCTGCGGCCAAGGCGGGCTTGAGCAGATTGGAAGCGTCCATGGCTCCGTCAGAAGTGGCACCGGCCCCTACCAGGGTATGCAGTTCGTCGATGAACAACACGGCATGCGGTTTTTGCCGCAGGCCTTCAATGACGGCCTTGAGGCGGCTTTCAAAATCGCCTCGGTATTTGCTGCCGGCCAGCAGCGCACCCAGATCAAGTGCATGCACTGACATGTCACGAAACCGTGGTGGCACGCGTCCTTCAGCAACACGCAGGGCAATGCCCTCGGCCATGGCCGTTTTGCCCACACCAGCGTCGCCCACAAAGAGAGGATTGTTTTTACGGCGGCGGCTCAAGACTTCCAGGGCACGCTCCACCTCCACGTCGCGTCCAACAAGAGGGTCAAGTTTGCCATCTCTGGCTCTTTGGGTCAGATCAGCAGTATAGCGTTCCAGCGCCTCCTGCGGGTCCAGTTCACCGGGACTACCGCCCCCGTTTGCGGGCACGACCTCCGTCTGAGGTTCAGGCTCTGGCGGCAGGTTGCGCAGCATTTCAACTGTCAGCCCAACTTTAGCCAGGCAGTGCGCGGCAAATCCGCGTTCGTCAGCCGCAATGCCCAGCAGGGCCAGCCGCGTGGCTTCACCTTTAGACAAGGGATTTTTGACACCTACAGCATACTGATTGAGTCTATCCTTCAGTGCCGCCAGGGCTTCTGTGGGATGTACGTTTTCCACAGGGGGTTGCCCGGCCGGTGTGCCCAGTTCGCGACGCAAAAATTCGTCTAAACGCATTTGCAGCACTGCGGCACTGACCCCCCAACCCTGCATGGCAGTACGGGCTTCTTCGTCGCCTACCAGTGCATAGAGCACGTGTTCAACAGTCAGGGTTGCGTGGTGTCTGGCACGTGCAATACGCAGTGCCAACGCAAAAAAATCATCGAACGTCTTGTTCATAAGAATATTGGCGGTAGGGGCTACCCGTGTTTTGAGGCTTCCAGTTCTTTGACTTTGCGAAAAATAGTACTCCGGTCCATCTGAAACTGGCGTGAAAGTTCACTAATGGAGCCGTAACGCTTGAGGCCTGCCTTGAGAAGGGAATTTTCCACTTCCTTCATGATGCTTTTGAGCGAGCGTCCTTCTATGGAGGGCAATTCGTACCCGTCGTTGCCGCTTTCACTATGCACTCTAGGGCGGATTCCCGCCATGTCACGGGCTTCTATTTCACCCTGTCGACAGGTGACCACAAGCCCTTGCACAAGATTTTCCAGTTCTCGCACATTGCCCGGCCAGGCGTATTCCTCAAGAATGGCTTCAGCCTCACGCGAGAAACGCATATTCTTGCGGTATTTTCGGCTATAGTACGTCAGGAAGCTCTGTGCAAGGGGAAGGATGTCCACCCTGCGGGAACGTAACGGAGGGATGTGCAGTACCGCGACCTTCAGACGATAATAAAGGTCAGAACGGAAGGTACCTTTAGCAACCTCATGTTCCAGATCTTTGTTGGTGGCAGCAATGACGCGTACATCAACTTTTTTGGGAACTGTTGCACCTACGCGCAGCACTTCCCAATCCTGCAGTACGCGCAATAGGCGTGACTGCATAATCATGGGCAGTTCACCTATTTCATCCAGAAACAGTGTGCCGCCGGAGGCTGCTTCCACAAGGCCTGCTTTGCCGTTCTTGCTGGCACCGGAAAAACTACCGGGAACGTAGCCGAAAAGTTCTGTTTCAATAAGATTTTCCGGTATGCTGCCACAATCTACCTTGACAAAGGGCGCTTCTGCACGGTGGCTTGTGCTGTGAATGTGACGTGCAACCACATCCTTGCCTACGCCGGTTTCCCCCAGCAGCAACACAGTGGCATCGGTTTCCGCTATGCCTGCGGCCTCTGCATACAAACGCTGCATGCTCTGGCTACGCACAACACGCGGATACTGGTTGCCCGTCACGCCCTCAGCGTTCATGCTCTGAAAGGTTTCCAGCAGCTCCCGCTGGTTGGTAATTTCCTCGCGCAATTCAGTGAGGGCCGTGATATCGCGGATAACCGTAACCACAAATACCACTTTGCCCTCGGCATCTTTTACGGGGTAGCCGTCCAGGAGCACCGTGCGCCCGTTATGCACATTCTGGACACTGGATATTTTTTCGCCCGATTCCACAATACGCGGATTGAGTACAACATCCAGCACCCCGCTCTGTACCATGTCGCGGACATTCCGGCCTAGCATTTTTTCACGAGGCAGGCCTGTCAGCTCGGCATGGCGTTTATTGACAAGAACCACGACGCCATCACGGTCTGTCACACAGATGGCATCACGGAAGGTATCGCAGAGTTGTTCAATATAGTCGGCCAGCATTTGAGGACTATACATCACTGCTCTCCAACCGCAAGGGGGGAGTAATGGTAAGCCATCTCAAGGCTTCCGGAGCCTAATAAAACTCCGGAAGCCTGGAGGGGTCGCCGGTAAGCGTCGTTTAGTTGCCGTAACCCAGTGTGTACGGCAGCCAGGTTGCTATGGACGGGAAGAAGGTGACTATGAGGATAGCTACTGTGAGTGCCGCGATATAGGGCAGCACTGCCACGGACACCCTCTCCACCGAAATGGGAGTGATTCTCGCCGATACAAAGAGGTTCACGCCCAAAGGCGGCGTAAGCATGGCCACGTTGTTGGTAATAACCAGAATGATACCAAAGTGGATGGGGTCGATACCCAGCTTGAGAATGACGGGCAAAAGCACCGGTACCAGGATGATGATGGTAGCCAGTGTTTCCATGAACATGCCCAAGAGGTACAGCACGGCAATAATCATCAGCAGCACCACGTTGGGATTGGTGGAAATGCCCAGTACCAGCTCTACCAGACGCTGCGGTGCTTCCTCATAGGTGAGGATTTTGCCAAACAGGGTTGACGCGCCCACAATAAGCAGCACGCCGCCGCAGATCATGGCACCTTCCAGCAGGGACTTGTAGATGTGTTCCCAGCGCAGAGCCCTGTTGATGATAATGCCCACAAACAGTGCCCAGACAATGCCCACCACGGAGGCTTCCACTGGCGTGGCCCAGCCGGTGTAGATGGAACCGAGAATGAGTACCGGCGTCATCAGGGCGAAGAATGCCTTGCCGCAGACTTTCTTGCACAAGGCGGTAAAGCTGAACGGCGGCGCGTCGGCATCGCCGGCAAACCCATTCTTTTTAGCTATGAAGTATGCTGTGGAGCACATGATGAAGGCCACAAGAAAACCGGGAATAAAACCGGCGGTGAACATGGCCGTCACCGAGAGGTTACCCAGGATGGCATAGATGATCATGGGGTTGCTTGGCGGAATAAGCACACCAATGGTACCGCCGGAGGAGGCCGCCGCAGCTGCGTAATCCTTGGAATAGCCATTGCGGATCATGGCCGGGATGAGAATGGTGCCTACAGCGGCCACGGTGCCCGGCCCTGAGCCGGAAATGGCAGCAAAGAACGTGCAGGCCAGAATTGTGGTGATACCCATGCCGCCGTGCATGCGGCCCACGATCATCTTGACCACATCCACAATCTGGTTGGTGATATTGCCAAACTCCATGAGTGAACCAGCCACCACAAAACAGGGAATGGCCAGTAGGGGGAAAAGATTCAGCCCGTCAAACAGGGAGTTGTGCATGATGGACAGCGGCAGGATGTCGCTGAACAACAGGGCCGACGCAGCTGAGATGACAAGCCCCATAAAGATGGGCATGCCCAAAAGGAACATGGCCACCATGACGAGGAGGGCAATTTCAAGCGGACTCATGACTACCCCTCCTCATACTTGACCAGGTCAGCGAGGGTGCCGGCCTTCCAGTGTTTATAGTACTGTTCAATAATGCGCCAGCTCATAAGCACAAAACCACCTGGAATGATCATTTCCACATAGGCCTTGACTATACCCAGTGTGGGCGAAATTTCGGGAAATTCCAGACCTTCCTTGATAACCTCGAAACTCTGGTACGCAATAAAGAGGTTGAAACCAATCCAGATGATATCACATATAACACGGAAGAAGAGCTTGGCAGCCGTGGGCAGTTTCATGAACTGCGCGGTGATGCGCACATGGCCGTTGCGTTTTACGCACAGGGCTGCGCCCACATAGACGCTCCAAAGGAAGGTGAGGCGCGAGAGCTCTTCTGTCCAGGCCAGCGAAGTGCCGAAGAGAGCGCGGATAATAACCTGTGTTGTCAAACAGCAGATCATGACGCCCACCAGCGCTGCGCAGGCATATTCTTCAAAGTTATCGTAGAGTTTGCGTAAGAAATGCATACCGACTCCCCAGCCTAAAAACAGCAGAATCCCGGTGGAGCGTCCATGTTCGCCCCACCGGGAGGGCATATACGGTTTACTTGGAGATAATCTCCATGGCTTCGCTCACGAGAGCCTGGCCACCAACCTTATCATAGAACTTGGGCCAGATACCGCGGGCAGCCTTCATCCAGGCATCTTCGTCCTGCAGCTTGCTGAAGACCATGCCTTTGTCCTGGCACTGCTTGAGAGCCAGGGCATCCTGCTCAGCAGACCACTTCCATTCATACATGGCGGCTTCGTGTGCTGCACGGTCGATGAGGGCCTTGGTATCGGGATCTAGCTTGCGGTACCAAGCTTCGGAAACCAGCACAGGGCCAACCCAGAGCAGATAGTGCACGTCGGTGATGTACTTCTGCACTTCCCAGAACTTCTGGTCGCGGTTAACGGCATGGGGATTTTCCTGACCGTCAATGACGCCCTGCTGCAGACCGTTGAATGTTTCAGACCAGGCCAGAGGATGCGGTTCCACACCCCAGGAACGGAAAGCTGCCAGCTGCAGCTCGACCGGAGGAACACGGATCTTCAGACCCTGCAGGTCACCCATTTTTTCAATGGGCTTCTTGGAGTTGGTGATTACACGATAGCCACCGATGAGCCAGGCGAGAGGACGGGTTTTGCTTTCCTTGACGATCTGGTTGGCCAGCTTGTCCATGAAGGGCTTGTTATTAAGCAGCTTTTCAGCAGCGGCCAGATTGGGGAATTCGTAGGGCAGGTACAAAGCACCGGCGCTGGGCGCAAAAGGAGTGAGGTTGCCGCAGGCGAGCACTGCCAGCTGGATTTCGTTGGAACGCAGCTGTTTCACGTTAGCCTGCTCATCACCCATGGAGCCACCATAGAAGGTTTTAACCGTGATGGCACCATTGGATTCTTTTTCGACGATTTCCTTGAATTTGTTAATGGCTTCCACATGCAGGCTGCCATCAGGGTTGGCAGTAGCCGCACTGATGGTCATTTTTTTGTACTCAACCGCCTGCGGGGCGCTGCAGGTGAAGATCAACGCTGCAGCGAAACTCAGGACTAACATCAATCTTTTCATGTTCTCTCCGCTTACGTGTTTGGGGTGAACGATCCATTCCTGCCACCAAGGCTGCAGGCACTGCCCAGCAACCTCACGCATAGAGCCGATTGCGGCCGGCATCCTTGTCGCGTGTGCATGCCCTTATATAGAGCATTATCCACGGAGTAAATGCCACCAAACCAAATGCTCTGCATGGTGGTTACATCAGTTTGTCTTATGCTGGCAAAAATTATGCCTATTGTGAAATTGGGCGCAATGCCCGTGCGTGCAAGGGCATTTTTCAGAAATTTGGATTATATATCCTGTAAAATCAATATATTGTGGTATTGTTTTAAGATGGACGCGCCGTTGGCTATGCTTGGCTGCTACCTGCAGCTAGTGGTTCTGCATTGCTTGCCTTGTCTTGTGCTATATATGCTATGATTGCTTTTAGTTATTAAAATAATTATATATTTTCTTAATTGCTATCAGTAATTATTATTTACATCTAGTAATTTTCTGTTTTGTGCAATTTTGCGACAGGGTGCTTTTTGCTTCTTTATATATATATTCTAATGTGTTGTATGCTTTATTTTATTATTCTTGTGCAAAAAAACAACACTGTGCAGAATTATAGTGTTTTTTTGCACAAAAAAGACTGGTTGTATTCCATAGGGGATTACAGCCAGTCCTTCACAATGCCATGCTGTATTGTATTATGAAGCTATTTGGCCAGGGTTTTCAGTTGTGCCATGCGTTTTTCATCAAGACTCACACCTTCAAGGGCGTATCTTCTGCCGAGATAGCCGTATTTGGGCTGCCCCATGCGGTGGTATGCCAATAGTTCATATTCAATATTGGGACGGCGGGGAACAAATTCACGGATAGCCAGGATGTCGTCCTCATTATCGTTGAAGCCGGGAATCACGGGCGTACGTACACGTATGGGCAAATTGGGAAACTCGTCACAAACTTTATTGAAATTTTGCAGGATAAGCGCGTTATCAACCCCGGTAAATTCCTTGTGTTTTTCTGGATCCAGACTCTTTATGTCGTAAATCAGCTTGTCCAGATGCAGACACGCTTCATGTAAATGCTCGTACGGGTAGCAGCCGCAGGTTTCAATACATGTATTGATATGACGGTGCTTGGCTTCACGCAGCAGGGCATTGGCAAATTCGTGCTGCATGAGCGCCTCTCCACCAGACAGTGTCATACCGCCCCCTGAACGATTATAGAAAACACCGTCCTGTTCCACCTTGGCCAGCACCTGCTCCACGCTCATGGTTTCGCCATAGGCGCTTTCTGCACCTGATGGACAGGCCTGCACACAGGCAAAGCAGTGCTCACATTTACGGCTGTCAAAACAGATGAGCTCGTCAATCAGGGTCAGCGCCCCTGTGTGACAGGCCTTGAGGCAACGACCGCACACCTTGGCGGTGAGACAGCGTGTGGGGTTGAAGGCATGTTCCGGCTTCGGATTTTGTGACTCAGGGTTGCTACACCAGCGGCAACGCAGGGGGCAGCCCTTGAGAAAAACCAGGGTACGTATGCCCTCACCATCATGCACACTGAATTTTTGAATGTTAAAAACAATGCCCTGTACCTGGGTATCTGTCATTGTGGAACCCTCCCATGCGGGCGTTATACGACAGGTATAAAAAGCGGGAGGGCAATTCCCCTCCCGCCTTCGAATCAACACATATTCCGGGCACTCCTTTCAGGTGGGAAACCCCACCACGAAGGGGCTGTCCTACACGCTGGTGTGTTCTGTACGGTCAATGATGTCGTTCTGCAGATCGCGTGAAAGATCGCAGAAGTATGCACTGTACCCGGCGATACGCACCAGCAGGCTGCGGTAGTTATCGGGTTCTTTCTGTGCGTTGAGCAGGGTCTGTTTGTTCACGATGTTGAACTGCAGATGCCACAGCTTCAGGTCGCACCAGGTGCGGATGAGGTTGACGATCTTCTGGGTGCCTTCGTCGCCTTCAACACTCTTGGGTGAAAGCTTGATGTTCAGCAGACGGGAAGCCCTGTTGATCATGTCATAGTTCTTGGACTTGTAGTTGGAGAGCAGCACCGCGGTGGGGCCGTTCTCATCGGCGCCATGGGAAGCAGAGGCACCGTCAGAGAGGGCAGTCCATGCATGGCGGCCATTGGGCATGGCGGAAATCACCTTGCCGAAAGGTACGTGTGAGGTGATGGGCACATAACGCACGTCCACATGCACACCACGTTCTTTGGTGCTCTTTTCAGCCTCAATCTGTGTGAAGCGGTCCACATCGCGTGCGATGCTGTCCGCATAAGGATCGTCGTTGCCGTAACGCGGAGCCTTGCGCAGCATTTCACGAACCGGCTCGAAGCCTTTGAAGTCAGCCTTGCAGGCGTCCAGCACTTCCTTCATGGTCAGGCGTTTATCTTCGAAGACAAGTTTCTTCACTGCAGCGAGAGAGTCGACTACCGTGCCGTAGCCCAAGAACTCAAAGTAGGAGTAGTCCACACCACCAGGAATTTTTTCCGTGTGCAGGTCGAGGCAGTTTTCCATGCAGAGGTTGTGCAGCACGGAGGAGAGAGGTGCGGCAAAATGCTGCGGACGCAGACGGTCAACCACATGCTGTTGTTGGAAGGCCTTGCGCAGTAGATTCAGATGCTGCGCTTTGTAGGCTTCGTAGAATTCTTCCCAAGTCTTGAAGGTAGTGGGGTCGCCGGTTTCCACGCCTACCAGCTCGTCGCCGTAGTGCAGCATACGCCCATTGTAGAGGGTCATTTCCAGAGCCGTGGCAAAGTTCACATACACGCAACCGGAAGTATAGGTATCACGGTTGGGCATACGGGTTTCGGTGCAACCGGAAACGGCATAGTCCAGAGCCTCACGCACCGGGCAGCCCTTGAGTGCATTCAGGAAGACCACTTCCTCGTCGTTGATCAGTTTGGGGAAGCCCGAACCGTCCTTGATGGTCAAGGCAACCTCACGCAGGAAGCGTTCGGGTGAACGTGAATGGATACGAGCGGCGAGGTCGGGGTAGTTCAGCGGGAATTCACGCTTGGATTCGAGGAACAGGTAGGAGAGATCGTTGGTAGCATCCATACCTTCGGGGGTCTGCCCGCCGATGGTCACGGCCTCCCAGTGCGCATAACCTTCCTGGAATTCCACGCCTGTGGGGTTAATGTACAGGTCTATGAACTGGGCCATGTCAACCCACATGCATTCAAGCAGTTCCTTGGCTTCGTCGCGGGTCAGACGGCCTTCTTCAATATCTTTCTTGTAGTAGGGGTACAGATACTGGTCCATGCGGCCATTGGAGATAATGGCGCTGGCCTTTTGCTCAATGCGTGAGAACATCTGCACGAACCACTGGCACTGCATGGCTTCACGGAAGGTGCGGGCAGGATAGGCAGGCACACGTTCGCAGATCTCAGCAATCTGCAGCAGTTCGGCCTTACGCTTGGCATCGCTTTCCTTGGCGGCCGTCTCGCGGGCCAAATCGGCATGACGACGAGACCAGATCATGATGGCGTCGCACACGATGATCATGGCTTCCAGGAAGGGCTTCTTGTCCCAGAGGTCAACGGAGTTGTTGAGGTCGAGTTTGGCCAGACGCTCCTTGGCTTCGTTCTGGATGTCAATAAATCCGCGTTTGAGCACTTTTTCGTAGTCCGGCACCCACTGCAGGGCAGAACGGTAGGAGGAGGTTTCGCTCACCACGAATTTTGATTTCAGGCCACGTTCGTCCACATAGGTGACATTGCGGATTTCCTTGGGCAGGACCTTATTCAGGTGCTCATGGTAGGTTTTGCCTTCCCAGTAGGGTGCAATGTCTTCCATAACAACCTTGATGTCTTCCTTGGAAATTTGGAAGGGGCTCTTGTCGCGGTGTTCCAGGTCAGCCAGCACTTCGCGGTAAAAATCGCCGTCGATTTCAGGATAGAGAATGCCATAACGGCCGAGCTTGCCTACGCGACCGGCAAGCAGCTGGTCGGGGGTGATCCATACCGTGATTTTTTCGGCCACGTTCTTCAATGCCTTGGCCCAACGGAGGGTGAGGAGCTCACCTTCAGTCTGACGCATGGATTCAGTAAAATACTTGGCACGTTCTACGTCCACATGAGGCAGGGTGAACTGGTTGCGCTCAAGAATTTTGTAAACGCGCTCACGGCCTTTGCGATCGACCTTTTTGCTGATAACGCGTTCTTCCTGGGGGGACATGCATGTGCTGCACTGGCTCATAATATAACTCCTCACTGCGTGTTTAGTGTTTAGTTTCACATTCTGTGCATCAGCAGATGCACACGGCAGTAAAAGCATCAAATATGCCAAGACGGCATCTTATTGATATTATATATTAAATTGGATTTTCGTCCTATCTGGGAATGGTTATGGTTTGTTGTAAAAAAACAACAATTTTAATGATAACATGTTTTATTTATTTACAAAATGAAAAAAGTGTTTTTTTGCAACTATGCAAAAAAACACTTTTTTCACGAACTCCCTGCCTGAAGCATCTGCACATGGCGAGATGCTTCAGGCGCAGAAAAAATGTACTAGCGTGGGCATCAGTATTGCCAGTGTGCTCCGTCATAGTGAATGAGTTCATTCAAATTGCGCGTCTTGACCTGTCGGCAGTTCGTGCTGGCGAGAGCTGCCTGCTTGCTGGCACCACGGCATTCCATCAACTTTTCCTGGTAGCGTACAAAGCCCACATATTGTCCCTTGGTGCCCGGACGTAACTCTGTGCGCACATTGTTTGCATCCACATCCACATAGCTTGCCACATATTCATGGCCTACCTTGCGCACTTCCTTGGAGGCCTTGGAGGGCATAACCGTACGGGAAGCCTGTGCGGCTAGTTTGTGTCCTACGGCATCCAGTTCAGCTGCGATTTGTGCCTCGGTTTTTTTGCCTTTGTGCTTCTGGGATGCTTTTTCAGCTTTTTTGGCTTTTGCATCTTTTTTGGCTTTTGCATCCTTCTTGGCATTTTTTGCTTCAGGCGTCACAGCCGGTGTCGGTTCGGACGTAGAGCCTTGCTCAATCTGTTCGGCGGCCTGGGCTGTTTTGGGGGGTTCAGATGATCCGCCAAACCAGGCGCAGCCGCTAACAGCCATGCCCACGGTCAGGATAAAGGCGAGGATAATTCTCATTTGCTGTCACCTCGTGTCGTTACCAGAAGCCGGCACCTACAGCCGGTTCGGCCTTGGATAGTGATAAAAAGCCGGGCGGCACTATGCCGCCCGGCTTTCGTAATCATACAGTGAGCCTGTGTCAACCTTACTCGAAGGAAACCTCGGTACGGCGGTTCATGGCACGGCCTTCGTCGGTCTTGTTGTCATACTTGAAGGACTTGCCGTGACCCACAGCCTTCATGCGGCTGGCAGGAATGCCCTGCTTGGCAAGATAGCTCTTCACGGAATTGGCGCGGTTCTGGGAGAGCCGTGCGTTATATGCATCGGTACCCTTAGAGTCGGTCCAGCCTGCAAGCACAACCTTCTTGTTGGGGTTGGCCTTGATGATGCCGGCGGCTTCGTTCAGGATGCCCATGGCCTTGCCGTCGAGGGCGTAGGAATCAAAGGCAAAGTGTACGCCGCGGAGCACGAGGACATCTTCATCCTTGCAGAACACGGACAGCACAAAGCGTTCCAGAGCGGCATCGCTGGTGGCAAGCTCTTCAGCACGCACCAGGATGGAGTCAGGGTTCAGACCGGCAAGTGCCTTGACGGTCTTTTCACCATTGGGGGTGTCTGCCAGGGAAATGACATGGATGACCAGATTACGCTGTGTGGCATAGATCTGACGGGCCACTTCCACGAGGTCGGTACCACGGTTGTTGTCACCGTCGGTAACGAGGATGATGGCGGCGTCGCGCTTCATGCTGGACAGGAAGGGCTCATAGGTCTGCATGCCGTCGCCCATGCTGGTCATACGGCCAAAAATCTGGAAGTTGCTGCGCAGCTTGGCAATGCCGGCATCCATGGCCGCACGGTCCCAGGGACCCTGGGGAACGATAACACCGTTAGGCGTGATGGTATGCAGGCCACCATTGTAGTCCAGAGCAGGAATGGCGGCGTTAATGCGCGACAGCACATTCTTGGCTACAATAATTTTGTCCTGTTTGAGCTGGGGATTTTTCATCATCATGGAACCGGAGTAGTCCACGACGAAGTCGAAGCTCTCAATTTTCTTGTTGCACGTAGCCGGCGCGGCCATGGCGGCCATCGCGTAGCTCAGAACAAGCGCCAGCGAAAGGGCGAGGATACGGAAAGATTTCATTACTGCCTCCCAAACTATGTTGATAATCTCGATCGTCGCCATTTGCGACCATCTGAGTGCCCGCCACATTGCCATTACAGGGCGTTACGCATGTAAGCCAAAATGACAACAGCTTTTCCATACCCGTGTTTGAAAAAAACCGCAAGCATAAATGGGGTCCTTCTGTCTCTGTCCTTCTGCAGGGTATTTCTGCAGGCACAGGGCACGGTGCGTCATGGAAGAACTTTGCTGGACAGGCTGATTTGCCTGGGGCATACTTTCGCGGCATAGAGGATAATCATGCCAGCACTGTGTTTTTTCAAATGGAGCCCGGGGGGCAATACCACGCTCCTTTTTCCAGCTGACAATGTTTCCCCGCAGGAGCAGACACGGCTTGCCGTTGCGGCGTTGGATGCGACAATGCTTGGCGGTGAGCAGGCCGGTTTTTTCAATGCGCTTCAGAAGACGTTGCGCATGGCGGGCGGCGAGTTTTGTGTCAACGCTTCGCGGGCAGCTGGTGCCATGCTGGCATACTGTGCAGCGACGGATGCAGCAAAGACGGGGGAATCTGTCCAGGGGGGGGCCGTGCAACAAGCTGGCAAGCTCCTGGTATATGAAGATACAATCCAGGTTTCGGGCTGGGAAACACCAATACACCTAAGAGCGCGTGGTGTTGCACCCCAGTGGCGTGTGGAGGCCGAGCTGCAAATTCCCGCATGCCCTATAGCGTCGCTGGATAAGGGCGTACAGCTGGTGCGTTTGCCGGGCATCTGTCATCTGTTGTTGGATGCAAGGGTGCATTCCCAGCCGGAGGACTGTTTTGCCGCTGCCAGCACGTTGCGGCATCGCTACGGGCTTGAAGATGAAGCCGCGTCTGGCGTTATCTGGTGGCAGGAACGCCAGGGTCGGCTGACAATGCTGCCGCTTGTGCATGTGCGCGACGCCGGCACGAACTGCCTGGAAAATGCCTGCGGTTCGGGTGCACTGGCACTGGGTATGACTCTGGCTGCAGCGGGCGCACAGACGGCCTTTTCCATCATGCAGCCCGGCGGTACGGCGCTGGATGTGCGTTTTTATTGCGACGGGCACGTGCGTATGGCGGGAATAGACGGCCCCGTGGTCCTGTTGGCTCAGGGCACGGTGTGGTTGCCGGATACACAGGAGCCTTCAGGGGCATTGGCCTAACTCATGGGCAACGTCCTGCGAGAGGGTTTTACCACAGGAAGCGCGGCTACCGGTGCTGCACTGGCTGCTTTGCATTTTCTGGTATCAGGGAATGCTCCAGAGTCGGCCCGTGTGCCATTGCCTCCCATGGTCTCCCAAGGCTGTGGTCAGACGTCGCAGCCCCGTGCCTGGCTGGAACTGCCCGTGGCTGCGTGCGCGCCGGGCCCTGCACCGGAACTCCTTTCCGCCTGGTCGCAGCATGATGCCATGGTTGATCCCATGCCGGAAGTAATGGCCCCGGAGAAGATGGGTCGTGCGGCTCATGCCGTTGTGATAAAGGACGGCGGTGACGACCCGGATGTCACTACCGGTGCGCACATTACAGCTACAGTTGTTATGGGCAGCAGCACTGCATCCTGTGCAGATGTGCCGCTTGCAGAAGACTGGGCACAGGCCATTGCCATCTGTGGGGGGCCCGGTGTGGGACGGGTGACATTGCCGGGTCTGCCCCTGCCCGTGGGCACAGCGGCTATCAACCCTGTACCGAGGGAACAGTTACGTTTTGCCCTCAATGCCGCACTGAGGGCATTGCTGGGGACTGATGCGGCGCTGCCGCAACTGTGGGTATTTCTCAGTGTGCCGGAAGGGCGCGACCTGGCCCCCAAAACCTTCAACCCGCGCTTGGGTATTGTGGGGGGCATTTCCATTCTGGGCACGCAGGGAACTGTACGGCCTTACAGCCATGCGGCATGGCAGGCGACCATCAGGCAGGGGCTGGACGTTGCCAGGGCAACGGGCTGTCAGACTGTGTGCTGCAGTACGGGACGGCGTTCAGAAAGGCTGCTCATGGCCCGGTATCCTGAACTGCCGGCGCAAAGTTTCGTTCAGGTGGCAGATTTTGCGGCGTATTCTCTGAAGATTGCCGGAGAGATGGACTTCCGGCATATTATCTGGGGGTGCTTTTTTGGCAAACTTGTCAAGCTGGCGCAGGGGCATTCCTATACGCATGCCGGCAGCGCGGCACTGGATATGCAGGCACTAGCGCAGCTTGCCCGCAGGGAACATGCGGCCTGTGCGGAGCGCATAGGGCAGTGCATCACTGCTGCATATGCCCTGGACATCCTGCTTGCTGATCCGGCAGGGCCACGCGTGCTTGCCTGTGTTGTGCGCAAGGCGGCTGCCGTGCTTCGTGGCTTTGCAGGCCGCCCGGTGCGTGTCCATTTTTATCATTTTGATGGCAGTGAAGTGTTGATGCTATGAACCAGCAAATCTCCCTGCCGGGCTTTGATATGCCCGCTACCCAGGATGCACGTGCTGCACACCCGCAGGTGGCAGCCTCGGACACAGCAAAAACTGCTGCTCCGCATACTGACGGCCCGGAATCAATGAATGGGCGGCAATCACCTGCAGCAGCTTCACAGCAGGCTGGTGACGCCGCTTCTGCGCCAGAAATGGAAGCCCCGGGACAGAGTGACAATACATCAAATACGTGGCCGCCCATATCGGAAATGCTGCAGTCACTCTTTGTCTTTGAGCCGACCACGGCCACGCTTGCCCCTATTACCGTCATGGGTATGGACTGTGCCAGCCCGCACCACATGAATGCCTTGCATGAGGATGCACGGGAACGCATACGCCATGCAGACATTATTTGTGCCGGGGATAGCCTGCTGAAGGAAATCGTGGCACAGCCTCTGCCGCATGCGCAGGTCGCTGCAAAAGAAGACGGTGAGCCTCTTGCTGCTGAGCTGCTGCCCCTGCATGCGCCTCTCGCCCCCTTGCTGACGCGCCTGAGCCATTTGCGGGCTGCGGGCAAACGTGTATTGGTGCTGGCTGATGGTGATCCCCTGCTCTTTGGCATTGGTGCGACCCTGGTGCGACAGCTGGGGGCGGAAGCCGTGCGCATCCTGCCTGCCGTAAGCTCGCTGCAACAGGCCTGTGCCCGTCTGGCTCTGCCTTGGCACCGTGTCATCTGTATTTCCCTGCACGGTCGGGATGATCTGCATCCCCTGCATACAGCCTGCAGCAAAAATGTGCCTCTGTGCATCCTCACTGATGAGCGCATGACCCCGGATGTGCTGGCCAGGCATCTGCTGGACAGGGGGGTGGACTGGTTTGCAGCCCACATTTTTGAGCGCATGGGAGCACCCGATGAAGATGCGCGGCACATGAGCCTGACCGATGCTGCCGGATGCACTTTTGGCCCTGCCTGCACCATGGTATTGCTGCCCACCGAGCCCGTTCGCAGGCCATATCTGGGGCTGGAAGCTGACCAGCTGGCCGTTGAGGGCGGGTGCATGACCAAAAAGCCCGTGCGCGCCGCAGCACTGGCCATGCTGCGCATTGCCCCGCAGCATATTGTGTGGGATATCGGCGCAGGGTCAGGAGCAATGGCCCTGGAGGCATCGGTGCTGGCCCATGAGGGGCGCGTGATTGCTGTGGAACGCTCTGCTGGCCGGGCCATTGGCATTCAGGAAAACCGTCGTCGTTTTGGCGCGGCCAGCGTGGATGTGCGGTTGGGACAGGCCCCTGACTGCCTCCCCGGACTGCCGGACCCGGATCGTGTGTTCATTGGAGGCGGGCTTTCTGGAGGCGACGGCGCGGATATTCTCGGCTATGTCTGTCACCGCCTGCCCGTGGGCGGGCGTGTGGTGGCGAGCTGCGTACTGCTGGACAGCCTGCACCTTTGCCGTCGTTTTTTCGAGAAAGCTGGCTGGCCGCATGACATTATGCAAATGTCTGCTGCAGAGGGCAGGGAACTGGGTGACGATATCCATCTGGCCGCCATGAATCCCGTCTTCCTCGTGGCTGCGCAAAAGCCGGCAGCGGTGCCTACGCCCGGCCGTATGCGCACCTGAGCATACACAGCGACGATAACAATTATCTGGAATGTAGGACGGGAAATGCAAATGCAGACCACTAATGTTGTTCCAGGTACGGTTTCCTTTGTCGGAGCAGGCCCCGGTGATCCGGAACTGCTGACCATCAAGGGGCGCAGGGCCATTGCAGAGGCCGCGCTTGTGCTCTATACGGGTTCGCTCGTTCCCCCGGAAGTGGTGGCCTGTGCGGCTCCAGATGCCGAGGTGCGCGATTCCGCGCCACTTACTCTCGCCCAGTGCCATGCGCTTATGTGTGCAACGGCGCTGGCGGGCAGGCCTGTAGCCCGCGTGCATACGGGCGATCCTTCGCTGTACGGCGCTGTGCGTGAGCAGGTGGCCTTACTGGAGGCAGACGGCATACCCTGGCGAATCATTCCCGGTGTGACTGCCGCATGCGCTGCTGCTGCTGCTGCCGGCGTGGGCTTTTCCGTACCGCAAGTCACGCAGAGCCTCATCATCACCCGCCTGGAGGGCAGGACCCCCGTACCGGCCAGCGAACGCCTGGGGGCGCTAGCGGCGCACGGCACTGCCATGGCAATCTACCTTTCTTCTGCCAGACCAGAGGCTCTGCAGGAGGAACTCCTCAGCACCCTTCCGCCTGAAACACCCATACTTTGTGCCCATCGCGTGGGCTGGCCCGAAGAGCGTCTTGTCCGCACGCCCCTTGGTGCGCTGGCAGCCTGTGTGCGGCAGCATGGCCTCGACCATCAGACCGTCTTTCTTATTCTGCCTGACGCAAAGGGCAGGGCCGCGCCTTCACGCCTCTATGATGCCAGCTTCAGCCACACATTCCGTAAGCAAGTGTAAGCCGACGCGCAACCAGGGATTTATTGTATGCCATGCCGCAAGAACAGGATGCGGATACGCCACTCACAGTCACAACAAGGGCAGGCCAGTGCCCGCACTGACCTGCCCTTGTGTTTTCCAGAAGATGGCTCTTAGCCTGATGGCAAAAACTGCTATGCCGCGGCCGTAGCTTTCTTGGCCTTGCCCTTGAAGTATAGCAGCACCGCCAGGCCGACGGCCACAGCCAGCATGGTGCCGCCGATCAGCGGCCGGAAACGCAGCCAGGCGATGGCCATGATGACCAGTGACCAGGCCAGGCCCAGCAGCAGGCTGACCAGCCCTGTGCCCGCCCCCACGATGCTGCCGAGCAAGGGGATGACACTGGCGATGACGGAAAGCGGCGCGAACACGCAGCGCAGCCCGGCAATAACCAGAATTGTTCCCAGCACGCGCAACACCCATGTCACCATCACGTTGCCGCTGTGCTCGTCGGCAAACATGCTGTCCATGCTCTCCTCGCCCATGGACAGTGCACTGACGTTCTTTCCGTTGGCGGCGCGGAAGGGCTCAAAGCTGTCTCCCTTGATCTTGGCGATGATGCTGACCGTGGCCGGGGGCGTCATGGCGAAGGTAACGCGCACGTCGCCCACCTGCGGCGCACTGGGGGAAGCGCCGATATAGAGAGTGTTGCCCTGCTCATGCAGCATCCTGGGCAGCCTTTCAAGGGGCAGGCGGTCTATATTGGTCGTGTGGAAGGACAGCAGCTCCGGCCGGGCGCGCAGCGCTTCACGGGTGAGCTTGTCACGCGTGGCATTGTTCATGCTTACGGTAAAGGGCTGTGCCCCGGTGATGGAGCGGATGAGGAAGGCGGGTAGGCGGTAGGCGCCAAAGTTGACGTTGGCGGCACGCTGCGTTTCGTCCTCTACGGCCAGTAGGACCCTGTTGGCATACTGCATGCGCGCCTCGGGCGCGTGAAAACTCTGCGAGTCCACACGGTGGCCCACCCATTCTTTTCTATAGGAATAGGTAGTCACGGTTTCCTCACCGCCGCCGAGTTTCTGCTGCTTTTCCGTCCTGGAGTGTTCTGTCCACTGGTAAAACTCCACATCGCGTGTGAAGGCAATGCCCTTGCCACCTATGCCGAAGACATTGTCCGTGAGTACGTCCTGTGTGTCGGCCGGCCCCGTGGCGTGAACCAGCTTACCGTTGAATGCAGCGTCCACCTTGTTCACGTTCTCGAGCTCCACGGCCTCTCCCTGTGCTTCGTAGAGGGCGTCGCGGGTTTTGACGAAGTCTCCCTCATTCCACCACAGCAGGCCCGTGCCGGCAACAATCAGTATAATGCCAAGGATGATGCCGCCAAAGGACGAGCCGAGACGGGAAAACCAGCTGGTCGAGGTAGTGACAGTGTATTCCATAGATAGTGCTCCTCACAAAAATAATGGCATCGCTTGCCGTATCCATGGCCAGACATGGCCTGTGTGTCAAGGTTTTTATGTATCACCCAAAAGGGTGATTTTATTCTAACATATCAATATTATTGTATTTTTATATATCAAATACTTTCCGTTGTTTTTTCCTCAGCATACAATTTCTGGCGTTTATGCATCAGGTGGTGCGGTAAATGCAGATAGTTTTAAGTTTAGTTTTTCTTATATTGCTGGAAATCAAAAAATACAGTTTAAGGGTGATGATACTCAGAATATAACAGATGCGGGTATTATTTACAGGGAAGGAACTTCAGAGCTTGATGATTTAACTGGTAGTTCCAGTTCTAATGATAAGATACCTTTTGAATTGTCGAGTTTAAGCGACGAAAAAATGCGATTGAACGCCGATAGTGTTTACCTATTTATAGATTTTAAAAATGCG
>JAFTDG010000167.1 GCA_017454325.1 Desulfovibrio sp.
GCCACTGCCTGGTCTGGCGGTGTGTTGTCATTGCTTGCATTGAGCTATCTTGCCAAGACAATTAGCGATACTGCTGCACTTTCCTGGATCGACTTCAGCTCGCATTTTATTGATACCTGGGTTGTCATGCCTGGTCTCATGATATGCCTGTTAACCGGGCTCTTTTATTCCTGTCTCACTTCCATAGGTTTTTTTACATATGCCTGGATTCGAATTAAGTGGCTTGTCACGGCTTTTGCGGCCTTTTGGGGATTCTTTTTTATGTTCCCCCTAGGTGATGCATGTATTGCGAAATTGCATATGCTTGGTTGGGATACCCCCTTGCGCATGGTGCGCGGACTGCTTTTTCCTGAAACCTTTTGGCAGGCCCTTGTCCAGATAGTAATCATTGTGTGTATGTACGTTATATCTATCTACAGACCACTTTCATTGCGAATGTCATTAAGACAAATCCAGGCACGTATGCGCTCAAGTAAGCAGGATGTACAACACATACAGCACAGACGTATTTCCTGGTTCGTACCACAACGTATAGCTGATGCCCTTGAACGCAGACGCTCGCCTGATCTTCCTGAATTGAAGGACATCCTTGCCAAATCGCGTGCCCTCGAAGTTTTGACGCTCGACGAAACAGTAGCGCTTATGCGGGTTACAGATGATGAAGGAGTGCGTTTGCTTCTTGAAACTGCAGATCAGGTAAAACGCAATGTTTATGGTGAACGTATCGTTTTGAGTGCTCCTTTGCATATTTCCAATCACTGTGGAAGTGACTGTCTGTATTGTGCCTATCGAAAGAGCAATACAGCTATAGCGCGCAAACATCTGAACGAGAAGGAATTACGCACCGCAGCTTTATACCTGGTTAAACAGGGACTCAGTCGTGTATTTCTGGTATCCGGGCAGTTTCCTAAGGCTGACACACAATTTTTGGAGCAGGCGATTCATTTTCTGTACTCTGTTCAAGATGAGGGCAAGGCAATCCACCGCATCAATGTAAATGTTGGGCCTTTGACAGCACCAGAATATTCACTGCTCAAACAGGCAGAAGTTGGCACTATTCTCATTTACCAGGATACGTATCACGAACAAAGCTATCATGCTGTACATCCCACAGGTCCAAAAAGTGATTATGAGAAACGCCTTTCTGCTCCAGATGTTGCCCAAAGTGCAGGCATAGGAGATGCGGGTCTTGGTATTGTGCTTGGTCTTGGTCCCTGGCAGTATGATATCCTGGGGCTGGTAGCGCATGCGACACATCTTATGGAAGCTTACGGTACGGGCTGCCGTAGTGTCAGCATGCACAGATTACGCCCGGCGCCAGGTTGTGAGTTTTCTACCCCCTATCCGGTGAGTGATGCCACGTATATGCGTTGTGTTGCCATAACACGTCTGGCCATTCCATATACCAGCCTCATTCTGACCAGTAAGGAGCCTGCCGGGTTATGGCACAGGGGATGCTTGGCTGGCGGTTCTCACCTGCTCACGGGAAGTGTGGCAAACCCCTATGAAACGTGGCAGAATGGGCTTGACCACATTCCATTTCCTCTTGGGGAAGACTGCCATGTGGACGAGATCGTGCGCACGTTATTGGACGCGAATCTTCTGCCTTCTTTTTGTACAGCATGTCCACGTGTTGGCAGAAGAGGAGACCGTTTCACAACATTGGCTGCTGTTGGCGCTTTGAAGGAACGTTGTGACCTTAATTCTTTCACCACGTGTCTGACCTATCTCTTGCATACGGCGCATCCTGAGACTAGGATAGCCGGCCTGAAATACATAGAAAATCGTTTGGCTTCAATGCCTCAGGCAAGCCGTGATCGTATCGAAGCGGAACTGGATAAGATACGGCGTGGCACAGATGAGGTTTTGGTATGACAAAATAAAGGAGCGCCGCCTGATATGCGACGCTCCTTTGGTATATTTTTATGACGTCAGTTTGTCTCAGTTAGGCACGCTTCATTTCTTCAATGAGTGCGCTTAGACGTTCTGTTTGCTGGGCAAGGTCAGAAATAGCCTTGGCCGCTTCGTTCATGGCCTGTGTGGTTTGGGCAGACATTTCATTAACCGTGGTGATGGACTGGTTGATTTCCTCACTGGCGGCGGACTGCTCTTCAGAGGCCGTAGCGATGGCTCGCACCTGATCTGCTGTATCTTCCACGTTACTCACGATCTGCTGTAGAGCCTCACCAGACTGTTGTGCCAGCGATGTGGCCTGTTCCACATTTTGCAGAGCTTGCTCCATACGATTGACGCTCTGCTGTGCGCTGCCCTGAATGGCAGTGATGGCGCTAGAAACATCGTTGGTCGATGCCATGGTCTTTTCAGCCAGCTTACGCACTTCATCAGCCACCACGGCAAACCCGCGGCCTGCCTCGCCCGCACGAGCTGCTTCAATGGCGGCGTTGAGGGCAAGCAGGTTGGTCTGGTCAGCGATATCTGAAATAACGTTCATTATCTGGCTGATATTCTGCGTGTGCTCATGCAGTGTGCCCATATCCTCCTTGAGTTCCATGGAGACCTTCTGCACCTGATTGATGCTGGTCATAGCATTGGTGAGGATCTTCTGGCCTTCCTCTGCGTTGTTACGCGTCTCAGTGGATACAGCCGAGGCGGAAGAAGCATTGCGGGCCACTTCCTGCACAGTGGCATTCATTTCATTCATGGCCGTTGCAGCCTCACCTAAACGCTGTGAGGATTCCACGGCACCACGGTCAGATTGTTCAATTTGGGCAGAAAGTTCACTGGCGGCAGCAGAAATGGCGTTTACCATACCTTCCAGTTGGTCAGCAGCAGCCAGCATGCCTTCGCGCTTGGCATTTTCCGCCTGACGTGCGGCTTCTTCAGCGCGGGCAGTCGCTTCCTGTGCCTGGGCAGTAGCCTTTTCTGCAGCTTCAGTCTTGGCCTGGCTTTCGCCGATGAGCTTCTTCAGACTTCCCATCATGGAACTCATGGCAGTGGAAAGAGTGCTGAATTCGTCACCACGGTGTACTGCACGATCCAGAAGGGCGGCTTCAGAGGGACTGGCCTCCAGACGGCCACCTGCCACGGAATCGGCGATGCCAGCAATACCGCCTGTCATGCGCGCGATGCCACGTGCCGTAATGAAGATCACAAGACCCACGATGACGGCGATGGCAAGTGCCAGAAGGCTCACATTGCGCAACAGTGCGTGTGTCGGGGCGAGGATCTCTGCCTGGTCAACTTCAACGCAGAGGATCCAGTGCTGCTGTGGGAGCTCCTTGTAGTACAGAAACTTGCCTTCGCCCTGTTCGTTGACAAATTCCAAACGGCCATTGCGGGTCTGTAGCACGTTGCGTACCACAGCGTTGCTGGAAAAATCTCTGCCGATCAGATTCTTGTCACTATTGAGGGCCATGTGACCGTCCATGGTGTAGGCATAGGTACGGCCCTTCACACCCACCTTAACCTTGTCTGTGGTGGCCTTGGCAATGTCCTCGTTGTGCAGACGAGCGCAGACAACGCCTATCACGGCTCCGCTGTTTTCACCGTTCTCTCTGACCGGCTGGGCAATTGCCGTCATGATCTTGCCATCCAGAATTACCGGCGCTACAGCAACCTTGCCAGTGGACATGACTTCCTTGAACCAGCCGCGGTCAGCGTGATTGGTGCCGACATCCTTACCGGGTGCATTGGAGCCTTGGTAGCGTTGTGCCATTACACGGCCGTCAGAGGCCAGCATGGAGGAGTATGACACCAGTTCACTGGCGTTAACAAAGATACGCAGCACTCGGTCGCCGCCGGCCATGATTTCCGGCGTCAAGGCAGATTCACCACCTTTAACATAGGCCTCTGCCAGGCCGGAGACGCGCCTGTTCCCTGCCACGGGCAGCAGCCCTTCAGCCAGACCCTGGAAGGTTGCGTTCATGCCGGTTGCGGCAGTATCCAGCACGATCATGGAATCATTGCGAATCTGATCGCGGATCATGGTGTCGCCCATCTTGTAGGCAATGCCCGACAGCAACGCCGTAGCCAAAACCACGGGAAGCAGGATGGACAGGAGCATTTTTGTCATTAGTCCCAGCTTCATTACAGCCTCC
>JAFTDG010000168.1 GCA_017454325.1 Desulfovibrio sp.
GTGGTTCTTGGGGCTATGATTCAGGCATGATCCCGGGCAAGCCGTCGGCAATACAGGGCATGGAAGGCATGTTCCAGATGGCGCGTGAAGCCTTCCACGTCCATGAATGACGAATGCAACATTCTGTACCGCATGGTCGCATGGAGGACAGTCAGAAGCGTTTTATTATCAGCCAGCCCGCAGGCGATATTGACGTAGTGTTCAACATTGTGCGCTGAAAAATCGGGCAGGTCGATGGCATGGAGAATGGCATGCCCCTGACGACCTGCAACGGTATTGCCTGCCAGCGTGACCAGGGGAACCCCCTGCCAGAGAGCATTGCAGGTCGTCATGCCGCCAGAAAAAGGGAAGGTGTCCAGAGCAATGTCGATGTCAGCATATTCCTTGAGCATGTCCACATAGGAACTCATGCCCCGGAGTTCTATGCGCTCTGGGGCAATGCCCAGAGCTTTGAACGACCTGCACACCCGATCGCACATGGCCTCATCATGAAAGGTCTTCCACTTGAGTACAAGGCGCGAATCAGGAATCCTTTGCAAAATTTCTGCCCAAGCACGGAACATCTGCCCCGAATACTTCATGGTGTTGTTGAAACACCCAAAGGTAACATGGCCGTTGTCGAGAACAGGGGGATGCGGAGAAATATCGGGGGTGTTTTGCGCAGGCCGGAAACAGAAACGCACACAGGGAAGGCGGTATACGGACTCGGAAAAACCTTTCTCATATCCTGCGTTCTCAGGGGCGTGCCATGGGTCGAGGATGACCGCATCCATGGCCCGCAGCCCTGTGGTACTCCAATAGCCAAGCCATGAGACCATGCAGGGAGCAGGCTCTCGCGCAAAGACGGGCAGTCGGTGTCCGTCGGTGTATCCTGACAGATCCACGAGGACATCAATGTTGTCTTCACGAATTCTGTCTTCCATGGCATCATCATCCAGAGCGCTGACATCGCGAAAAGTACAATGCTCCTTAATGACTCTAGTGACAGAATTGTCATCCAACTCCAATGTGGAATAAGCAAATGGCTCAATGGCCTCCCTATTGTGGGCGCCCATAACGCCATACAGGAGCAAACCCACAGGGTGTATCTTCAAATCGCCAGAAACATAGCCGACGCGAAGGGGGCGGCCATGCAAGGGGGCTGCCTTGGGACGGGTATGCCTGCTTTTTGCGTAGCCACGTACGTTCCATTCTGACAGCGTTTTTTGCTTGCGAGCGCTCATGGCAATGTCGTAGCTCGCAAGATACACATAATACCACAAGAACTTGCCAAGATATTCCGGTATGGCGGCCAGCACCTTGAGGTAGATAGTTCTCGCCAAAGCGTGATTGGCGCACGCTGCGGCAATATGGCTTAAAAAAAACAACGCGAGGTATTTCACGTTCAGCGTGGCAAGAGATCCTGGGTCGCAGAAGTCCAGCGCCCGGTGACAGAATCGTTCCGCATCTGTCAGATAGCCTTGCAAGAGCAAGGACTTGGTCAATTCAAGGAAATCAGGCCCCGTCAGTTTATCCTGGTATTTTTCTGCGAGGCCGAGATAGGCAGATCGCACTTCAGAGCTTGTATGCTCCTCTTTTTCCAGGGCAAGAAGGTCTCTTCTAAATTCTGCACAACAATTATCGCTCATACTGCCACGCATACCTAAAAATCTTGGGACACAAAGCCATTTTATAGACACAAAAAAAGGCGTGAACACACAAATTTCGTGTGAATCACGCCGTAATAGGTTTCATTTCGCAATTTGCTGTGGAATAAATCGTCACCCAATCAAATTGTTCAGAATGCTTGTGGAACTGCCGCCGGCGGTGACGACCTGATCGTCGGAGGCGTTTTTGTAGGAACTGATCAGGTCATTCAGACTGTTATAGCGGTTTTCAAACAGGGCAGCTTTGGCGCTGGCCGTTGTGACATCCGCCAGAAGCAATCCCTGGGCATCTTCAACGCTACCGTCTGTAAGATTCGTGCCGGCACTCAATGTTGCTAAAGCCGTCGACAGAGCCTTGATGCCGCCTGAGGCAGAATTCACACTCAAAGTCACCGTTCCTGATCCCTGGCCCAAATCGTATGTCACTGTGCCGTTTCCGAACAAGGCGGCCCCGTTATCAGCTTGAGTTGCAACAAGGCTCCCAAGTTCAGCCATTAAGCCCGATGCAAAGTTTTTCAATTGATCGCCAGACATTGAGGCATTTGCCTGGGACGCCCTTTTGGCAATGTCCGCGATTTCGGTAAGGGCGTTGGCCACGGCGTCACCGTACACTGCGCCCTGGCGGACATTTTCCGCTTCCACGCCATAGGTTGTTGCCTGGGCATCAAGTTTGGACGCGTTCACACGGCCTGCGAGGGTGATCGTTTTGCCCGATGTGGCACTGTACTGTCCGTTCATCACCTTGTTCAGAACAAGATCCGCCTGGAAATCCGTATTTTTGACCAACCCTGATGTTGACATAGGTCACTCCTCACAGTTAGAAATTGCCAACGCACGTGTAAAAATTTCACTGCGTGCGCCTATCGTGCGGGCCTCGAGCAGAGCATTCTTGACGGTTTGACAGTTTTATGCAAAATATGTACCAAACAAACACATACCGTTGAAGCAGAGCGGATGTGCGTTGCCCGTTGTTTCTGCATTCCTTATCGGCCAGATGCCTAAGGGCTTTAGCCCCGAAAGGCGAAATTTTCCTGCCCTTAGGGCTTTCTCTG
Source organism: Desulfovibrio sp. (assembly GCA_017454325.1). Lineage (GTDB taxonomy): Bacteria > Desulfobacterota > Desulfovibrionia > Desulfovibrionales > Desulfovibrionaceae > Desulfovibrio. The sequence goes on from JAFTDG010000168.1 coordinate 2,699, forward strand.
CCCCGAGGCTTTCTGCCATTGTCGTGACTTTATTTGCGGCAACACGTTTTTATTGGGCAGGCCCAATGTGCGCCGCCAGCATGTCCTGAACCTGCACATCGGAAAGTGGCCGCACAGACGCCGACGCCGCAAGCTGCAACAGCCGCCGCTGCCGACGCATGGCCACGCTGCGGAATCCGGCCTGCAGAAAAGCGTTGGCCAGGCTCTTCTCCGTAAAACCGCAGTGATGGGCCATGTGCATCTGTCCCTGCGCCAGGGCCAAACGCCAGCCGTAGAGGATATCCAAAGGTGCGATAGGATAGCCGGCTTGCGTGATGTAGGCAGGCTCTTCCAAAAAGCCGTCGGCGACCAGGGTA
>JAFTDG010000169.1 GCA_017454325.1 Desulfovibrio sp.
ACCAGGAGCAGATGAAGGGCATGGTCAGGTACACATGGCAGGCAGAGAGCTTGAGCATGGCAAGGTAGAGCTTGCGGTCGAGCATGCCCAGAAAGTGCACGCGCTTCCAGTCCACAGCGTCACCCAGTTCCGCCTGCATGGATTTGCGCCAGCTCGTGCCCTGGGGGTTCTGGGCGCCGTAGCCCGTATGCACCCCGGCATCCCGCCCCATAATGATGACATGGGCCTCTGCATTGCCGTTGAGAATGGCCGGCAGCGCGCGCATGAAATAGTGGAAGCCGCGCACGGGCTCCAGATTCCGGGCGGCGTAGGTGACAATGGGCATGCCACGGCGGAGTTTCAGCCCCTGGTTCGGAATGCTCAGACTGCGGGGCCTGACGGCCTTGAGTTCCTGGATATCCAGGCCCTCGTGGATAACGGATATTTTTTCCTGCGCCCACAGGGGGTAGCGGCTCTTCTGCCATTCGGTGGGGGCAATGGCCGCATCACAAGCTGACAGCGCATGCAGAAAGCTTGTATTCTTCAATGTGAGGCGCAATTCCTGTTCTTCGGTCAGCTGGGGCATGCCAGGGTCGCAGTTTACTTCCTGACCGTGCAGGTTGTAGTACCACTCGGCGTAGACAGCAAACCTGGCTTCTGGCCATACATTCTTCACAAAGAGGGCTTCGCCCCAGCCGGGGTGGGCGTAGATGACGTCGGGTTTGAGACCGCGCTGTTTCAGGGCCTTCATGGCCTGATACACGCTTTCGGCCCGGATGAGCCGGGCATCCATTTCACGCAGTACGGCTGGAGCCTGTTCATCCAGTTGCCGACGGACAGGCGCGTACTTGACGAGAGTTACCTCTGGCATGGCTTGTGTGGGGTTCATGGCCAGGGCGTAAAGCCTGTGCCCTTCGGCGGCCAGAAATCGCGCTAGTGCTTTGAACTGGCCGGGGAATGCTTGATGGATGAAAAGGATGGTGCGTGGGTTCATAGGTTCTCTCAGCGTGGTTGTCGTGCCCGTGGCGGCAGGGCCAGGCCCGCAAAGGGCTCTTCCACGGTACTCAGCGGCAGGTTAGGATTATAGAAGGGGTCATCATAGTCGCCCCATTGTTGACGGAAAAACCGCATTTCGCGCTGTAGTCGGGCCCTGTTCATGGGTGCAGTGTCTACCCCGCGGCTGGCAGACTCACGGTGCAGCAGAGTGGCAAAGGGCGTCCACAAAATTTTTTTGCCCCTATCGCGCACGCGAAGGCAGTAGTCTACATCATTGAAGGCCACAGCGAAGCGTCGTGCGTCAAAGCCGCCCAGATCTTCAAAGAGGGCCTTGGGTGTGAGCAGGCAGGCGGCGGTCACGGCGCTGCGCTGGCCGACAATCTGGTTGCAGCAAAGATAGCCCGGTTCCTCAGCTGTCCACTGGTTGCCTATGTGCGCAGCCAGTTGGTGCGTGCCAACCACAACACCGGCATGCTGTACCAGCCCGTTGGGCCAAAGCAGCTTGGCCCCCACGCAGCCTACGGCATCGCCCTGCCCCGTAAGCAGGCTCGCCATCTCCTGCAGCCAGTCAGGGGTGATGGCTTCGGTATCATTATTGAGAAAGCAGACAAGATCGCCCTGGGCCTCCCGTACGGCAATGTTATTGATGGCGGCATAGTTGAAGGGGCCAGGGTATGACAAAACCCGTGTGCGGGGCCGCTGTGCGGCCTCGTGCAGTAGGCGCAGGGCGGCGGCCTCCGCAGTGCCGTTGTCCACTAGGAGAATCTCCATCTCCGGGTATGCCGAGCGGGAGAGAGATTCCAGGCAGGGGCCAAGCAGCTCCGCGTGATCGCGGGTGGGGATGATGACCGTCACCGGCGGCAGTGCAGTGCGGGGCCAGTACACGCGGCAACGTCCTGCGGCCTCGGTGACGTGCGCGTCGGCATGGAGGGAAGCCACCCAATCCTGCACGGCGGCAGAGCGGCCTGTGTCCTCTGGGAGAGGCAGGTCCCGGCTGAGCACCTGGGGCAGATGGCAGACACCGCCCAGACCCGAAGCCGCACGGGCCAGCCGTACGCGGTATGACCAGTATGTTTCCCCGTCAGCGGGGGGGGCAGCCTTCCAGACATCCCTGGTGACGACAAATGGCCCCAGCTGGTC
>JAFTDG010000019.1 GCA_017454325.1 Desulfovibrio sp.
AGTGTTTTTTTGCCACAGTGCAAAAAAACACTTTTTGATTTCCCCCGAGAAAGAGGGGAGATTTCCAACTGCTATGGAATTTCTGATAAATGTGGAAAACCTAGCCCCCCCTGTGGCGCTGCTCAGTACTGCCAGTTTTTACCGTCGTAGCTGATGAGTTCCTTCATATGCCGTGTGCTGGCATGGTGGCAGTGGGTTTCTGCGAGGGCTGCTTTCTGACTGGGTCCATGACATTCCATAATTTTTTCGGTGTAGGTAATGATGCCAACATAATTACCCTTGACACTGCTAGGTCTCATGGAAGTGTGAACATGCGTGGTATCTACTTCCACATATGTGGCTACATAGTCCTTGCCCCGATGTGTTACCTTTTTGGATGTCTTGGACGGCATAATCGTGCGCGAAGCCTGAGCTACCAGCTTATGGCCTACCCGATCCAGTTCAGCGGCAATCTCTGCCTCGGATTTCTTGCCCTTGGAGGATGCTTTTTCGGTTTTCCTGCTATGGGCCTTCTCCTTCTTCTTGTCAGTCTTTGTCGCATGCTCAGCTTCCATGGCTGGCGCAGGTGCTTCCGCGCTCATCTGTTCGGTAGGTTGCTGGGCCGCCTGCGGGGCTTCGTCATCTGATCCGCCGAATAAGGCACAGCCGCTGGAAAACATCCCTAAAGTCAGGGCAAGGGCCAGTACAATTCTCATCTTCCACAACCTCATGTTTTGGTGCCAAAGCACTGTTGAAAAAAAGCCGGACGGCACACGCCGTCCGGCCTTCATAGCAGCTAGTGTAAGGTTTCGTCAAAAACTATTCGAAAGAAACCTCGGTACGACGGTTCATAGCGCGGCCTTCGTCATTGCTGTTGTCATACTTGAAGGACTTGCCATGACCCACGGACATCAAACGGCTGGCGGGGATGCCTTGCTTCACCAGGTAGCTCTTCACGGAATTGGCACGATTCTGCGAGAGCCTCATGTTGTAGGCATCCGTGCCCTTGGCGTCGGTCCAACCATCGAGGACAACGCGCTTGTTGGGATGGTTCTTGATGAGTTCGGCGGCCTCGTTGAGGATGCCCATAGCCTTGCCATCCAGGGCATAGGAATCAAAAGCGAAATTCACGCCACGCAACACAAGGACTTCCTCCTCACCGCAGAACACGGCAAGAACGAAACGCTCAAGAGCAGCGTCGCTGGTGGCGAGTTCTTCAGCGCGAACCAACACGGCCTGGGGATTCAGAGCGGCAATTTCCTTGACCACTCTTTCGCCATTGGGCGAATCGGCAAGAGAAATCACATGGATCACCAAATTGCGCTGTGAAGCGTAAATCTGTCGGGCAACTTCTACGAGGTCAACGCCACGGTTGTTGTCGCCATCGGTAACAAGGATAATGGCGGCGTCGCGCTTCATGCTGGAAAGGAAAGGCTCATAGGCATGCAAGCCGTCACCCATGTTGGTCATACGACCGAAAATCTGAAAATCACTGCGCAGCTTGGCAATGCCGGCATCCATGGCGGCGCGATCCCAGGGGCCTTGAGCGACAATAACACCATCAGGGCTAATGGTATGCAGACCACCATTGAATTCTTGGGCCGGTATGGTCGCGTTGATTCGCGACAACACATTTTTGGCTACGTTGATTTTGTCTTGTTTGAGCTGTGCATTCTTCATCATCATGGAGCCTGAATAGTCCACGACAAAATCGAAGCTCTCAATTTTTTTGTTGCACGTAGCCGGCGCGGCCATTGCGGCCAGCGCGTAGCTCAGGACAAGCGCCAGTGAAAGAGCGAGAAGACGTACAGATTTCATTACTGCCTCCCAAACTTTGTTGAAGTCCTCGATCGCCGTGCATACAGCGACCGCATTGCCCGCCACGTTGCCACCCCGCATCATCTATGACGTCCGAAACGACAACTTCTTTTTTCCATAACCGTCTTTGTAAAAAACCGCAAGCATAAATGGTCGCAGAAAGAAGGCATGCCCGATTTTTATGCCTGGGGTAGACAGCGCAGGATCGTCAGAGACAGATGACAAGTCCTTGCAGCGTACCCCCCAGCCCTGGACAGCTCCCACGGCCTGAGGCATACTTTGCATCTTTCATGCCCACGGGGGGATAGCCCATGCCAGAGCTGAATTTTTCCAAATGGAGTCCGGGGGGCAACACGACGTTGCTTTTCCCGTCAGGCCAGTATGAACCGCAGGAGCAAGCCCGGCTGGCCACAAGCGCCCTGGACGCGACCGTACTCGGCGG
>JAFTDG010000170.1 GCA_017454325.1 Desulfovibrio sp.
GAACCGTCGTCAAAACGAAAGACAAGGCTGTCGCTGCCTTCGGGACGCTCCATGGTCGCCTGATCAGCGGGGAAGTCCAGAATCACACGCGCTTCAGGGGCGCTGGGCACAGCTACATGTTCCCCTGCGGAAGGATGGGCAAGCTTGATATCGGCCATAACAATACTCCTTTGGTCATGCACGGAAACAGCCTTGCTGTCCACAAATACAGACTACAAAAATGAACCCTCCAGCGCGCAAAAGCACTGAGGTTGTATAGTCAGGATTAGGGGGGGGTGAGAAAACCCCGCACATCGGACCGGCATTTTTTCAGCCGGTCACAGATGGCTGCACGCAGCAACGTGCAAAAGGAACCAGAAGGGAAGCCCAAAGAGGCGGCTTCCGTCGGATAAATAGTATCCGACAAATATAAATGATATGCCCGGAGGCGATACCACGAACCAGACTAGGAATCCGGCCCTCTTCCGACCTTGCAGAAAACTCTGCGTCGAAAGACAGTTTTCTTATACCCTCTCCTCCCTACATATGGCAAGAGTATCTGGGGGCTTTTCAAAAAATTTCTGTAAAAATTACGGCGACTACTCTGACAAAGGAATCTTGGAGTAAACCGCACCTCTTGGCGTGAGTCGACTGCGCATGAGCTCAAAGCCCTCACAACGCCAGGCAATGATTGGAGGATTCTCCAGCTTTGTAAGCAGCGCTGGCGGCAACAGCGTCCCATCCGTTCGCGCAAGCGTCAGGTGCGGCTTGAAAGCTCGTTTCTCGCGGGGGAGCCCCACATGGTCTATAGCGTTATTTACGTCTTCCGCCAAAGCCGACAGGTGCTCCATGCCATGCTTGCCCGACAGCCAGAGCACATAAGGCTTTCTTATGCCGGGGAAAGCCCCTCCATACGAAAGCGCAACCTCAAATGGCGCAAATTGTACATGTCTGAGACTACCCTTCACCCGCTCTATGGTCTGTTGTGTCTGCTCTCCAAGAAAGCGCAGCGTGATGTGAAACTGCTCTCTCGATACCCAGCGGAGACGGGCCAACGGTTTCAGACCATCCAGAAAACGCTCCAGTTCACTGGCTGCCGGTTCTGAAACATTGACAGCCACAAAGGCACGAACAAGGGCATCTTTCGCATCAGGAATAGTGGACATGTCTCTAACGTGGCTATATGTCCCCATACTGCGGGATTACGCGTAATCGATACGTTCTATCCTGAATATCACGGGTCTCGTACCATCCGAACAGCAGGCGATCATTTCATTTTCTCTGGCCATCCAGCCCTTCATGATGGAACCGCCCTGCAGACCGGTATAGATATACCGGGAAATTGCGTCCCACAGTTCCGAACAATGGGGCATGTTGGGACCACCGGCGACAGTTTTCGGGTCAGCATCAGTTTTGATCAGCGTATTCAGGCCGCAGTGCCAAAAATCATCTTTTGCACCGTCACGATAAAATTCAAAGACATCACCGACATTGTAACAGGGACATGCACCGGAATGTACGTCGGCACAGTACTGCTGCTGCAGTTCCGGGTACAGTTTTTTATCAATGACAGTAAGACGCACTTTATGTTTCATCAGTATCCCTTCTTATATGCAGCGTTACGACGGCTCTACCCAGGCTGCTTACCAGAAAGCCGCCTTTTGACCAAAGCCGGCTACTCCCCAACAACAGGAACTCCCTCTACGGGCAGATTGCCGTGACGGATAAAGTAGTCCACCAGGCCGAACACTATTTCATTGCCGCAGAATGTGCCTGTAGCAATAGCGGCCTTGTAGGCCGACAGATTGGCCTCAAAACGACGCAACAGGGCAGGTTCAAGCGTGAGCATATCGGCCTGCATGCCATAGCCGAGACGCTCAATATACAATGCATTGAAACGCTGTTCCACCATAGCCTTGAGGGGCAGTGTCAATATGGGTTTACCCAGATACAGCGCTTCCCCCATAAGCGTATGACCGCCGCCCTGAATGACGTAGGAACATCCTTCCAAAAGACGCAAAAATCCCTCTTCACTCTTTTGCATGAAGACCACATTGCCCTCTCGTCCTTCGGTTCGGTCATACCCAAATACATAACAGGTTCTGCTGGTGGCCGCCCTGAGAAAATCTACCAGGGCACGATGTGTGGAATTACTCTGGTAGACGAGAACATGTCCGTCATCTCGGGGAGAGAGGGAGAGAACTTTGTCTCGCAGTATAGGCGGGGCAATACGTGCCCTGTACTTTGATACTACTGGGGGCGCATAAAAAGAAATAATCAGATTATAGTCTGTAGGCCTGAACAGATATCTGGGGGTCAAACCTTGCACAAAGGCATCCCACCACAAGGCGGGCGGCAAATGGTGACGGCAGCAAGTGATGATGTGCTGATGATCCAGTGTAAGGCAAGGCAGGCCTGCCGCTTCGGCCGCTCGTGGCACAAAGTATTCCAGATCGGTCATGCACACGTCTGGCTTAAAATCATCCACAATGCGGCGCACGGCGTCTATGTAGCGTTGCCGATGCATAAGCAGGGGCACTGCACGACGTATGGTGGCAGGCAGATCTACCTTATAGTTCTTAAATACTGTGCCCAGATTCGGCAGGCGTCGTACGGGAAATTCCGGCTCAAGCACCTCTGGCGCGTCATCGTTAGCCACAAAGAGAAAATCGTGCTGTTTGAGACGTCTGGCAATAGTCAGGCCACGCATGGCATGACCGTGCCCTGTACCGTGAATGCCGTAGAGAATGCGCCCCATAGTACTCCCTGTGCGTGATTGAAGAATAAGTCTACTCTTATGGCTGGGTGAGGTCAAACGCCTTCCCCACCTTGACGCCTGGGCAGGCGTTTTTTACCATTGTTGCAACATACTCATGTGACCCTAGGGGGAATAGCTGACCACCAGACATTTCCCCTGCAAGGAGCCTGAATGCTGGATTCGCACGTACTGTGCAATGTCACCATGCCAGTGTTTAACCGTCCAACGACAACAGAGCGTGCCATCCGCGCACTGGCTGCCACTTCACGGGAAACGCCGTTTTGCATTACCGTTGTAGACAACGGGAGTGACCCGCCTCTTGTAAAGACACTACACCGTTTGCGGCAAGAGGGCCTGATCGACAACCTCTTTCTTTTGCCGCGCAATATGGGGGTGGCCTGCGCAGCCAATGTGGGTTGGGAATTAGTACCAACCGCCCTGTATATGAAACTCGACAACGACACTGCCATAACACGCCGCCACTGGCTACGGGATCTGATTGCGCTATGGAGTCATGGGCACCCGATATCCAACCTTGGAGGTGCTTTTGACGCCGCCATGATGCACAAAACGCCAGGCTGTCTGCAGACACCTGATGGAGAACTGGGCCTGTGCGTGGGTAACCTGCCAGGTCAGGCTGTGCTTGTGCCAAGGGCGGTCTCTGACATACTGGGTTTTTGGAATGAAGAATATGGCCTGTATGGTGGTGAAGATGGCGACTATGGCCTGCGCATGCAAACCGCTGGCCTGCCCCAGTACTATTATTTCGGTCCCGACTATTTTACAAATATTCGCGAGGAAGATGACGCCCGTGCCACCTATGCCTCAAGAGGCATTGACAAACGACGCTTGCACCGTGAACTTGCCATAAAAGATACAATGGGCATGGGACGATTATTGATGAACAAACTTTTTTACCAGACTGGATTGCGTTCTCTCAAACCTATGCGTCGCTACAGGGTTGACGATGTGGATGCCCAGGGACAGGTTCATTTGTCGGAACGGCGTGAGTATAAGGAATTTCAGCGCGACCTGGCGCACGCAACGGCACCGCTGCAGGCCGCCTTTCGCGAGCATATCATGTCATTCAGACCAAATGAGGCCACAACTACCGCAGTGCAAACGGTAATGGCCCGGCATGGCCAGGCCCGCCAATGAGGAATAAACAATGAATACACGTAAAATTCGAGAAAATTTGGGTCGTATCAAATCCTGCTGTATGCGAGGTGAGGCAGATCGCGCGCTTTTTCTTGCTATTGGCGCACTCAAGGAATTGGGAGGACAGACCGCGCCAACGGATATGCGCAGCGACTTTCGCAATGCTCTGGCGGATCTCTCAGTCATTCCCGAAATCAAGAACGCTGCTGGGAAAGCTCTTAACTACACACCAGGTTCTGAACGTGATCTGTTACAGCTGTTTTCCAAGCTGTACCGTAGCCTTTTAGGACAAGAAAGCGAGGAGGAATACCAGGCAGCATTGCAACGCAAACTACAGCTCGACCACTGTTTCAAGGACGGTAAAAAATTCCTGGAAGAGGGAAAGCCCTCAGAAGCCGATGCCTGCTTTGCAACGGCTCTCAAGTTTTACAAAGACGAACATGCTATCTTTGCCATGATGGCACGCGCAATGCTTGATGCCGGCGAACCTGTGCGCGCGCTAGGCCATGTGCGTGCCGGGCTCAAGGTACTGCCGGATGATGCCCGTTTGCTCAGCCTGGCCTCTGAATGTGCGGCTATGCGCAAATGACATTGCAGATATAACAGAGATATCAGCACTGATGCGGCATCCAGAGTTTTACCTCCATAAGCAAGAAGGAGCCAGGCCAGATGGTAAAGAAATGCTTCATCCTTTCTTTTGTCGTCATTATGCTATGTTTTGCGCAGCAAATTCTTGCAGCCCCATCCCACCATGTCACGGCGCATGAAATCCGCGCATGTGTAAAAGCACATATCAATGACAAGTATCACGCTGCGCCCAATACCGTATCTTCTCCGGCTGAGACCAGATTTAACGGAAAGCATGCCTGGGTTGTCGAAGCCAGATTCAAGGCGCGCAATCGCAGGATGGCTGGCAAATTCATTGTTCAGCAACGCAGAGGACATTCTTCCGGCCTCCACGTTGTTCAGGAAAAGATCTGGCGGCGATAGACAGCAGGAGCGAAGGCATTCATACCGGCTCAAGCCATGAATGCCATTACAACCAACCTGACTCCATTCTTTGGGTCTGTGAAGGAGGGCGGGAGCAGAGAATCCTCTTATGAATATACATGGTTTTCTACTGGCAATGACAACAGCATTCTTCTGGGGAACATTACCCATTGCCCTCAAACAGGTGGCTGACACGGTGCCCCCCATGACGATAGTCTGGGTACGTTTCTGCGTGGCTTCAATCTGGCTCTGGATAGTGTTACCGCGTCCCCACAAAAGGAGCATTCCCCATGACTGGAGCGAAGCCAGGATCTACGTCATATTTGCCCTTGCCATCCTCTGCCTGGGTGGGAATTTCATTCTTTACAATACATCTGTAATCTATCTGAGCGCTCCAGCGGCACAAATAATCTCGCAGACAGGGCCTCTGATCCTCATGTTGGGAGGCATATGCATACTGCGGGAACGATTCTGTCTCGTACAGGGTATAGGAGGGATAATTCTGGTAGCCGGCCTCATTCTCTTTTTCCATGACCGGCTGCACGAACTCATGCACCTTGATGATGGCTACGGGCTTGGCATTGCTATTGGCAGCAGCGGTGCCATTGTCTGGGGGATGTACGGTGTGTCACAGAAAATCCTGCTCAGAGAATTTTCCCCGGCAGGCACGTTACGCATCATTTATACCTGTGTGGCTCTAGGGCTCATTCCCTTTGCCGCACCTTCCTTCCTAACAAAACTCAATACTGCGCAGTGCATATGCCTGGCCTATTGCTGCCTCAACACTATTGTGGCGTATGGCTGCTTTAGCAAGGCCATAAGTATCTGGCATACGGCTGGCGTAGGAGCTATACTGTCTTTGACACCACTGTTCTCGCTGGCAGGAGCACGATGCATGCATTGGCTGGCACCTGATTTCTTTCCGGATGCTCCCCTTGATCTCCTCAACTACATTGGGGCGCTTGTAGTCGTTGCAGGCGCAGGTGTCCTTGCCGTCGGGCCTCATTTCCACCTCAAGAAGCAGCAAGAAAAAAGTGTATAATAACAATAAAAAATGTGCACGCCACACTCCGTGTGGAAGTATCTCCCAATATGGTTATTCTGCGTCTGTCTGATTTCAAACAAATGTTACATAGTCCGGCTTACGGGGGGCAGCCTTTATTGCATCAGCAGCAGCGTAGCCAACAACGCAATGCCCAATACCTTCGTAATCACCTTCAATGCCCCATGCTTTCAGCAGCGCCTTGCCCGCATCACTCTCAAATTCTTCCTTGGCACGATGAATCCAGCAACTGCCCAGGCCAAGCGCATGTGCAGCCAGCATAAGATTGCCAATAACCAGGCTGCCATCATAGATATATGTAGGACGTGTTTTATCTGCGAGCACCACGATACATACTGGTGCCCCATAGAACGGATCAGAAGTAACCCCCATAATCTGTGCATTCATTGCAGAAAGCTGATCTCTCACGGTTTTGTCTTTGACCACAATAATACGCGCTGGCTGCTTTCCCATTCCCGAGGCAGCGAACGTGCCTGCCTCGGCTATCTGCTGCAATAGTGCATCCTCAACCATGTCTGATTTGAATTTTCTACAACTGCGCCGGGTTTTCATACTTTCCAGAACAGCATTCATGGCAGAATCTCCCTGTGATATTCTTTCCGCTGACAGCAGCCTGCACGTACTTTCGCGGCATAATCAGCTGCTGTAATTGGCCAGCGCTCCCTTGGCAATTTCTGGCAAGTCAGGAGCTGATACTGTAAAATGGGCCATGTCCGGTCCAAAAGCGTAATTGGCCGCATGCGCACCAACCGTAATGGGGATAAGCGTTTCACCGCTGTTCAGAGTCAATCCCCGGCTGATCTTATTATTCAGGTTGAGCATAACCATATCTGTACCAGAAACAGTAGGGCTGGATAAACTCATATTGGTAACGGATGTCTTCATCATTCTCCCTCACTTTTTTTATACTATACGCAAAGTATCTGGTAAACGCTATGGATTTTTTTGAGCATTGCAAGCTGAACGCCCAATAATTGCTTGTCTTTTCGTCAAAGATGATGTAGCAACTTTCTTTCTAATAAGCACACTCCGACAGCGGCCTAGGGTGCCCGACTGACGTCATTACTGTTGGCTATGCCCTTCATAAGACAACGTGGGTTGCAAGGTCAGGGCCGGAGTGGAAGCAAACCCTTTGGAGGCATTACTATGGCTTATGTCAGCATGAAGCAAATGCTCGAAACCGGCGTGCATTTTGGTCATCAGACCCGCCGCTGGAACCCCAAAATGCGCCCGTATATCTTTGGTGCCCGCAACGGCATCCATATCATTGATTTGCAGCAGACGGTAAAACTGTTCCGCGTGGCATATGATAAGGTTGTAGATACTGTTGCCAAGGGTGGCAAGGTGCTGTTTATCGGCACCAAACGTCAGGCGCAGGAAGCTGTTGCAGCTGAAGCCACCCGTGCAGGGCAATTTTATGTGACTAACCGCTGGATGGGCGGAACCCTCACAAACTTTGTCACCATTCAGAAAAGCATTGAACGCCTGAAAAAGCTTGAAGGCATGTTTGCCGATGGCTCCATCAACCGCTACCAGAAGAAGGAAGTGCTGCTGCTGGAGCGTGAGATGCATAAGCTGGAGGATACGCTGGGCGGCATTAAAACAATGGACCGTTTACCGCAGCTTGCCTTTATTATTGACCCCCACCGTGAAGACATTGCCGTCAAGGAATGCCGCAAACTGGGTATCCCCATTGTAGCTGTAACGGATACAAATTGTGATCCGGATGTCATTGACTTTATCATTCCCGGCAACGACGATGCAATCCGCGCCATCAAACTTTTTGTAACCGCGTTTTCTGAAGCTTGCCTTGAAGGTGAGGCCATGGCTAAGGATGGCAAGAACGATGCCTCCGATGCCGAGGAAGCCATGCAGAAAGGAGCCGAAGAAACTGCCTCTGCGCAGGAGACCCCTGCGGCTGAATAGCCCTGAACCTTTCCTCGTGTTTTCCAGGGGCGGCGCAAGCTCTTCAGGCTGCGCCGCCCCTGTCAGAAATGTGGGATGCCGAACTGCCCGCTTGATCCTGCAGATTTACTAACTCCGGCTTTGTTCCGGACTGTGTGGAGTATACAATGGCTATCACTGCTCAGATGGTGAAGGAATTGCGTGAAAAAACCGGCGCAGGAATGATGGACTGCAAAAAAGCCTTGGTCGAAGTCGATGGTGATATGGAAAAAGCCGTAGACTGGTTGCGTCAGAAAGGCATGGCCAAGGCTGCCAAAAAGTCGGGACGTGCCACAAGTGAAGGTCTCGTGACCGTGGCTGTAAGTGCTGATGGCAAAGATATTGCCATGGCATCATTACGCTGCGAAACAGACTTTGTGGCTCGTGGCGAGCAGTTTCAGGCCCTTGCAGCTCATGTAGCCAAGGCCGTACTTGATAAGGCACCGAACGATGCTGAAGCCCTGAATGCCGCTGTTGGTGAAGAAGTCACCCAGCTTATTGCCTCCGTGGGTGAAAACATGCAGCTGGGGAACTTTGCACGCCACAGCAAGAAGAATGATGCTGAGGTTGTGGGGCAATATATTCATGCCAACGGCAAGATTGGCGTAATGGTATTTCTGCAATGTGGCAAACCTGCCAGCGCCAGCAATGCCACAGTTCTGGATCTTGCCAAAAATCTAGCCATGCAGGTAGCTGCAACCAATCCCATGGCGCTGGACGCCTCAAGCCTTGATCAGGCAGCTGTTGCTCGTGAACGCGAGGTCTATCGTCAAAAAGCTATTGAGGAAGGCAAACCCGCGCAGATTGTAGACAAAATTGCCGATGGGGCCGTGAAAAAATTCCAGAAAGAAGTCTGCCTTATGGAACAGCCCTATATACGCGACGACAAAAAATGCATTCTCGATGTCGTACGTGAGGCTGCCAAGGCAGCGGGCGATGAAATAACTGTGACGGGTTTTGAACGTATCCAACTCATGGCAGCAGAATAGTATCTCTCACAAAACATATCTGTAACGCATCTGTCTCATTTTTTACACATTATGACAGTGCGTACTCAGTCCAATCAAGGCAGGCCGGTGTTCTTACTGACCTGCCTTTCTTGTAATTACATGAGAGGATGTGCGAGAAGTCACCCGCTTACGCAGACGTCATCTGCCGTTGTCACAAAGTTCCTTGTCTGCAATGGCCCTGTATCCCCACGGTTCCACCGATAGGCAACCAACGGCCCCCCATGCCCGGCGCTGTAATCTACACAGGCAATCAATGGAGCAAGCGGCTCTGGCGGTTGCTGCGGAGATAACCAGTAATGGCCCATGAACAACGGCTGCTCCGGCATGTACGTTGTTACACGCTCCTGCAATGGCAGATCGGGAATATCACAAACCCCCGGCTGTAGAGCGAGCTTTGCATACGTATCTGCTGCGGAATCCCACCAGCGAATACGCATGCGGGTACGCGTTCTCCCATCATTGTCGGTGAAGGAGTATGGAGATGGCAGGGGAATTTCCCGCCCCTTAAGCAGCGTATCCAATGCGTGATAGGCATAGCTTTCTGGCGTTCCTTCAGGCGCATTTTTGCCCTGGGATGCAAAGTGATAGAAGGCATAATCCAGCACATGCTCTCCCGTTACCCCCGCCTTGGTCAGACGACACATAGAAGGTGGATCCCAGCAGGCATGCACCACCGTGCAGCCGTCAAGCTCCAGCCAAACAGGCAAGGTCAGAAACCAGTGCAGGCATGCGCTGTATGCGGCACTGCCCTTGGGTGCTTCTGCAAGAAAAGTGTGGTGCGGATCCGTGGGACTCAAACAGCGCAATCCCAGGGCATGGCATAGGGCATTGAATTCGTGGTTGCCCAGACAGCAAAGCGCCGACCCTTCTTCCACCATGTGGCGTACCGTGCGCACGGTTTCCACCTGCTGCGGCCCGCGGTCGATGATGTCCCCCACAAAGACTGCCATTCTTTCAGATGGATGGCGCCATACGCCATTCTTTTTAACATAACCCAACTTTTGCAAAAGGCAGATGAGCAATGCAAGATGGCCATGAATGTCGCCAATAATATCATATCCGGTATTGAGGAAGTGCGTCTCGGGCATGGTGTTGCTACTGGGAATATATATGTCTTACAGTCGCATGGCGGACGATCACCACGTATGAAGCAAGTCTACATGACAAAAAAGTGTCGGACAATACCTGGGCTGCATTGGGGGCGGCAGCGCATCCATACCTACCGGCAAGCTCTGCCGAAAGAATGTCAAAAAAACAGCGTTGTGAAGAGGGAATTTTTTCCTCTTTAACCAACATATGCAAATAATATATTGAAATTATTGTTTATTTATATATTGGCACATATGCTGCAAAGATGTGGGTACAGCTTAGCAAACACACCAGGAGGTGTCCCATGTCTTTGGTCATTAACCACAATATGATGGCGGCAAACGTAGCCCGGAATCTGAACTCCCACTACGCAAATCTTTCCAAGTCAACCCAGCGTCTGTCCACTGGCTTACGCGTCAATAGCGCAGCGGACGATGCAGCCGGACTCGCCATCCGAGAATTGCAGCGGGCCGACATTGCCGCCCTGCAACAGGGTGCGCGCAACGCCAACGATGCCATTTCCCTTATCCAGACAGCAGATGGAGCCTTGGGCATCATCGACGAAAAGCTCATCCGTATGAAGGAACTGGCAGAACAGGCGGCCACCGGCACATACGACTCCACTCAGCGTCTGATGATCGAGTCGGAATACCAGGCCATGGCCTCAGAAATTACTCGAATCGCCAATGCAACAGATTTCAACGGCATCCACCTGCTCAACGGCAATTTGTCCAGCGGCACACATGATGGTAGCGGCACAGGTGCCGCTCCAGGCCTCGATTCAACCGGCAAGCTGAAGGTGCACTTTGGCTCGGGTAACGATTCATCAGAAGACTACTATTACATCCAGATCGGCAACTCGACTGCATCAGCCTTTGGCGTTGGTAACAGTGCGGCATCTAACTCCCTGGCATACACTGTTTCCACACAGCAGGCCGCACAGAGCGCCCTGGTTGGTCTGACACAGGCCATTGTCTCAAAGGACAAGATCCGTGCGCACTTGGGTGCCATGCAAAATCGTCTGGAAAATACCATCACCAACCTGACCACACAGGCTGAAAATCTCCAGGCCGCAGAATCGCGCATTTCCGATGTGGATGTGGCAACAGAAATGACGCAGTTCGTGCGTAACCAGATACTCACGCAATCGGCTGTGGCCATGCTGTCCCAGGCCAACAGCATGCCACAGATGGCGATGCAGCTCATCGGCGGATAAACCGCCATGTACTAAGCTGTGGCAGACCAGAGACGGGAGGTTCGGGGGCCGTGCCCCCGAACCGCACACCCCGAACTGCCACGTGCAAAGCAGGGCCCGTCAGCAACCATCAGCAAGGCCCAGATGTAGAAGCGCCTGTCGCGCTGCATCCTGCTCGGCTTTTTTGCAGTTGGTTCCTGTGGCAACGATGTCCGTTCCATCGGGCAAGCGCAGGAGGATTTCAAAAATCTTGGCGTGTTCCGGACCGTGGCTACCAACGCGCACATATTGCGGCACTGCACCAAAACGCTGTTGCGATGCTTCCTGCAAACGCGTTTTGTAGTCCTTGGACACGGCTGCAACTGCTGACTGCGGCCACCTGTCGGCAAAAAGACGCTCCACAGCTTGAGCGGCTGCGGCAAAGCCGCCATCCTCATATACGGCGGCAAGCACGGCCTCAAAAGCATCACTCAGCACGCTATCACGGCTGCGTCCCCCCTGGCTTTCCTCCCCATGTCCCAATGCGAGCAAACTGTCCAGACCGAACGTTCTGGCCCGTTCTGCCAAGCTCACCGTGCTCACTAAATGCGCCCGCATTCGCGTCAGCTGTCCTTCTCGGGCCTGGGGGAAACGGTGGTACAGCTGTGCAGAGACACACAGCTCAAGTACTGCATCTCCCAAAAATTCCAGTCGCTCATTATGCTCATGCTCCCCACCGCCCCGTTCATTAGCCCACGAACTGTGGGTCAGAGCCAAGGTCAACAATTCCGGCCGCGAAAAGGTATGGCCAAGAGCCTTTTCCAAACGTAAGACATTTTTTCTATGTATATCCGAAGTATCTATCATGGCATTACTGTAGTCATTTCATGCTGCATGGCAATAGAAAAAAACTTGACATGCGTTACCCTAGGGCCTAGTGAACAGTTCTTCATGTTTTATGCTCCAGCAGAATACATCTGCCGGGAACAGCATTGTTAATAAGGGCCCTTGCAGGCAATGAGGAGTGAGCATGGCTTACGACATCCGTTTGATGAAACTGGTCACAGGCGAACTGACCATCGGCAAGTACAATGCAGAAAAAGACTGCCTTACTGAAGTAGCTGCTATCCAGTCCATTCCCACCCAGCAGGGCGTACAGATGGTCATGCTACCCTATGGTTACCCCTTTGAGCCAGAATTCACGGGCACTATTGAAGGTAAAAATTTTCTCTATCGCTACACCAACACCCCCAAGGAACTGCAAGACAAATATATTGAAGCCAGCAGCAACCTCACTGTTGCTGGCGGCTTGGGCAAGTTACAGTTCAGTTCTGAACCTTTTGCCAATGCAGGCAGTGGTCTGATTAAGTAGACAGTCTGTTTACGGAAAACAAATATGCGACCAGTGGCGGCGTTCTGCGCCGCTTTTTTTTGAGCTCCCTTCAAACTAGGAAAGACATGCGCTCATTACTACCCCTCATGCCCAAACCCAGCCGTTATGCAGGCATTGAAGACAATGCCTGCATAAAGGATCCTGCCGCAATACGCCTGCGCGTAGCCCTGGCCTTTCCTGATACATACGATGTGGGCATGTCGTATTTGGGGCAAAAAATACTGTACGGCATTGTCAACAGCCATCCCCAATGGTGGGCCGAACGTGTCATGGCACCGGAACGCGAAGCAGGAGAGGTGCTGCGCGCTCACAACACACCTCTGGCTACACTTGAGAGTGACACACCTCTTGGGGACATGCACTGCCTATGCTTTTCCATTACACATGAGCTCTGTTACACCAATGTACTCTATATGCTCGACCTTGCGAATCTGCCTCTGCGTTCGCAAGACCGCCCACAGGACCTCAAAGCCTGCCCGCTTGTCATTGCGGGAGGTGGCGCACTGTTAAGTGCCGAACCCCTGACCCCTTTTGTGGACATGATGGTTTTGGGCGACGGTGAGGAAAGCCTGCCTGAGCTGCTACATTTGCTGGAAAACGCACATCAAAGAGGTTGGACGCGCACACAATTTCTGGAACATGCGTACGACATCAAGGGCGTCTATGTACCCTCATTTTTTGTGCAGGACTATACCAGCAACGGCGAACCAATCTTCCCCCTGCGGCCGCAGAGGAATTCATATACACGCCCTGCACGACGCATCGTAGCCGACCTCAATAATGCCCCATATCCTACGAAACAGGTCGTTCCGATTGGGGCTGTGCACAATCGCCTTTCCATAGAGATAGCACGCGGCTGCACCCGCAGCTGCCGTTTCTGCCATGCTGGTATGGTCTACCGGCCAGCGCGGGAACGCGCCCTTAACGACATCCATGCATTGGTCGATAAATGCCTGAAAGAAACTGGTTTTGACGAAATATCCTTCTTGTCATTGAGCACTGGCGATTTTTCAGCACTGAAAAGCCTAAGCCTCAATGTGCTCGACCGTTGCGCAAACGAGCAAATTAGCCTTTCTCTACCTTCACTGCGCGTGGGCTCCATTGATGACGCTATTCTTGAGCGCATGTCTCATATTCGTCGTACGGGTTGTACCCTGGCTCCGGAAGCAGGGAGTCAACGCCTGCGCGATGTCATCAACAAAGGCATTACTGAAGAGGAACTGCTGCTCCACGCACAAAAGTTGCTAGAGCACGGCTGGCGCATGGTTAAACTCTATTTCATGCTTGGGCTGCCCACGGAAACGGATGACGACCTTAACGCCATTGCAGATATTTGCGGCAAGGTTCGTGACGCGGCCGGACCCGGCGGCCCACGCCTGCAAGTAACGGCAGCCCTTTCACCCTTTGTGCCCAAACCCTTTACCCCCTTCCAGTGGGCCGCCCAAATCGGGGTTGCAGAAATACAACGACGTGTGGATATAGTGCGCCGCAGCTTCAAGGGACAGAAACTTTTGAAGCTGCGCTGGCACGAACCGGCCATGAGCCACCTTGAAGGCATTCTTTCCCGTGCAGACAGACGTATGGCCGACGTTGTGGAAAAAGCCTACCGCAAGGGTGCCATTTTCGCCAGCTGGATGGATCATTTTACCCTGACTCCCTGGTTGGAGGCTCTGGAAGAATGCGGCCTCACAGCACAGGAATATACAGGGCCGCGAAAACCAGGAGATCCCATGCCCTGGAGTCATTTGGAAGCAGGCGTTTCCGACGCATTTCTCTTGCGTGAATGGCGAAGGGCACTGGAAGGCAAGGTAACCAGCGATTGTCGCTACAGCATCTGCCACCAATGCGGCGCGTGTGATACCAAAGCCGGGCCATCGCGTCTGCCCCATGCCGACCATTTCAACCCCGATGATCCTACAGCACATCTACATTGCAATCGGCTGATTTTTGCTCAACGTGATCAGCAGGCTCACACTCCTGCCCGCGATGCGCAAGGACACATTATCTTCCGCCAACAGCAACGTCCTGTGGTTACAGCAGAACTGACTGTCAAGGCCGTACAGTACCGCGTATGGCATACAAAAACCGGTGGAAGCGCCTTTTTGAGTCAACTGGAACTACAGACTGCTCTAGAGAGGGCCTTACGTCGTGCCGGCATCCCCTTAGCCTTCTCACAAGGTTTTCACCCCATGCCCCTTCTTTCTTTCGGCCGTGCACTGCCCGTGGGTGTGGAAAGCCTTGCCGAATGGTTTGCCATGACTCTGCACCACCATATGCCTCCCGAGGATATAACAGCCCGGGTTACTCCCTTTCTGCCTCGCGGCATAGCCATATACGACCTGGAACAGGCAGACAAGGAACATCGCACGGCACAGGCTATGGCCGAGGCATTCGTACTGCATTTGTCATCGCCAGAGCAGGCACAGGCGGCGCAGGACTGTTTTGCAGACTTTGCCCGTCAACAAGACTATATCCTTACGCGAGAGACCAAAAAAGGGACTCGCACTATGGACATTCGTCCCATCTTGCGGCATTGGGATGCCAAGTCCGATGAAGATAATGACACCGCTAAACCGGTGGTGACATTTGTTGCAGACTGGAGTACTCTATATCTGTCGCCGTTGGTTTTTTGTATGGCAGTGCTGGCCCCCCTGGGCACACCGGATGCTTTGAAGCCCCACATAGCTTTGTGCAAGACTGCACAGATATTCCCTGACGGCAGGACACGACCGGCAAACTACATCTGTTGATAAGGAATTTACCATGGGATCCTGTATTCCCTTTACCGACGATGAACCCTTTTCCAAACGTGTCAAAACACTGGCAGATGACGAACTGCTGGAAATATGGGAAGAAACACAGCAAATCGAAAGCATGCTGCAAACAGCCCTGCAGGCCAATTTGGAGATAGCCCCAGATTATGAAAGGGCTATTGTCGCAGAGCTTACCTTACGCGCCAGCCGTCGTCTGAGTACTACAGCTTCTGCCGCCAAATAACTCAAGTCATTATGTTTCGTAGCAACCGCTCCCGATACGTTGCGCGGAGCTTCATTCCATGACAAAACTAGATAATGTGTATACCCTGCAGCTTGCTGTGGACAATACAGATATAGATGTGCAAGGAAGGGTGAGCAATATACGTTATGTGGCATGGATGCAGGATGCAGCCCTTGCACATTCAACTGATCGAGGCTGGACAATGAAGCGCTATGCCTCCCTCAGTCAGGGCTGGGTAGTGCGACAACATACCATAACCTACAAGCGCCCTGCTTTTTCCGGTGACATAATAACCGTCGCCACCTGGATAGCTGGATATGCCCCAAGGCGCTGCCTCCGTCGATATGCCTTTTGGCGACTGGCCGACAAAACATTTCTGGCTGAAGCAGAAACACAGTGGGTA
Organism: Desulfovibrio sp.; assembly: GCA_017454325.1. Taxonomy (GTDB): domain Bacteria; phylum Desulfobacterota; class Desulfovibrionia; order Desulfovibrionales; family Desulfovibrionaceae; genus Desulfovibrio. Next base: position 15,959 of record JAFTDG010000170.1, read on the forward strand.
TTTATTGACATGAAAAATGGCAAGCCTGTGTCTGTGCCACAAGATATTCTCCAGAGCTTTGCTGTAGTAGATGCTGATGCAGGCACGATCTTCCGCATCTATACTTCTTGATTACCTTCCATATATTACACGCCTGTAATCTCCTCCATTATTACAGGTCTAACAGCACTGCGCTTGTATTCTTTCGCCAATGAAGTATAGTCTGTCGGGTAAGGATGCACGCATGTCTGCAGATAACAGCTTTTTTCTCGGTCTGGACATAGGCTCTACCACTGTTAAGCTTGCCCTGCTGGATAGCCAGGGCAAGGTGGTCGCCACCCGCTATGAACGTCATGGCACTGCTGTACGTGCCACACTTGCCGCATTGCTGGCTGAGGTTTGCGCCCTCAATCCTGGCATCACGGCCAGCTGTGCTATTACAGGTTCGGGTGCCCTTGATTTGAGCAAACGTCTTGCTCTTCCCTTCGTACAGGAACTGCTGGCCACAGCCCGCGCCGTGACCTTTTACGCGCCTGATACCACTGTAGCCGTGGAACTGGGAGGAGAAGACGCGAAGCTGCTCTACCTTGGACAGGATGTAGAGTTGCGCATGAACGAATCATGCGCTGGCGGCACCGGAGCATTTATTGATCAAATGGCCCGTCTGCTCAACACCGACGCAGGCGGCCTCAATGCCCTGGCGGCACACCATACTACGCTCTATCCCATTGCATCCCGTTGCGGAGTATTTGCCAAGACGGACATCGTGCCCCTGCTCAATGGCGGTGTACCACGGGAAGATATTGCTGCTTCCATCTTTCAGGCCGTTGTGGAACAGACCATCGGTGGGCTTGCATGCGGCAGACCCATTACAGGTAAGATTGCCTTCCTTGGTGGACCTCTGCACTTTCTGTCCGAGCTGAAAAAGCTCTTCATCAGCAATCTGGAACTGACGAAGAAAGATATCGTCACACTACCGGATGCACAGTGTACGGCCGCCATTGGTGCAGCCCGTTGCGCCATGGCTGAAACGAATTCTACGCCCATCCATCTGTCAGATCTGGCTCAGAATACGGCCAATCTGGCTACAGAACCCCCTGTATCTCTCGCGTCAGCCCTGCCACGTCTCTTTGCCAACGAAAAGGAATATGCTGCCTTCTGTGAACGTCATGCCACAGCCAATGCCCTGCCCACAGCAGACATCAAGCAGGCATGCGGCCCACTCTACCTTGGCCTTGACCTCGGCTCCACAACAGTCAAGGCCGTACTGACCGACAGTTCAGGGCACATACTTGACTCGTGTTATGCTTCCAACGGGGGCAACCCTCTGCATACCCTCTTGCCGCCACTGGCAGACATGCTGGAAAACATTCCATCCACTGCCTGGCTGTCAGCCGCTGGGGCCACGGGGTATGGCGCACGTCTTGCCGCATCAGCTCTGGGGGTGGATGTTACCCCCGTAGAGACTCTTGCCCACTTCAAGGCAGCATCACGTCTTGTGCCTGATGTGAGCTACGTCATTGACATTGGCGGACAGGACATGAAGTGTCTCAAGATCGAACAAGGTGTAATCAGTGACGTCAATCTGAACGAGGCATGTTCCGCCGGTTGTGGTGCATTTCTGGAGAGTTTTGCCCGTGGCCTCAACCTGAGCATGGAAGAATTTGTACGTATTGCCCTCTTTGCTGAACACCCTGCAGACTTGGGTTCCCGTTGTACCGTATTCATGAATTCACGTGTCACCCAGGCCCAGAAAGACGGCATGCAGGTGGCCGACATTGCCGCAGGGCTCTGCTACTCTGTTGTACGTAATGCGCTGGACAAGGTGCTACGCATCAAAAATCTGGAAGAACTGGGACCGCATGTAGTGGTACAGGGCGGTTCCTTTCTCAACGATGCCCTGCTCTGTGCCATGGAACGCACGCTTAAACGGCATGTGCATCGGCCCGCCACCTCTGGTCTCATGGGTGCTTACGGAGCAGCATTGGAAGCGCAGGAAAACATGCACAGCACTTCTGCCCGTTCGGCAATTATCCCCGTCATGATACGCGGTCTCGGCATGCGCACGCGGAGCTTCCGCTGCCGTGAGTGCGGCAATCGTTGTCTCCTCACGGAAACACGTTTTTCCAACGGTGCACGGCATATTGCAGGCAATCGCTGCGATAAGTTTAGTGAAGCACACGTAAACAATGTCACGCCAGCTCCCAATCTTTTTGCATGGAAAAACAAACGCCTTTTCAACTATGAGCCCTTACCTATTCATCAGGCACCGCGCGGCAGACTGGGCATCCCCCGCGTACTCAATGTCTATGCACACTATCCTTTTTGGTTCACGCTGTTCACGACGCTGGGTTTCAGGGTTGAACTTTCCCCACCCACCAACCGTGCCCTTTTTGCTGCCGGTCTAGCCTCAGTGCCATCACAGAGCGTCTGTTATCCGGCTAAACTGGCACATGGTCATGTTCTGGCCTTGCTTGAGCAGGGCATCAAACACATCTTCTTTCCCTGTATTCCCCGTGAGGCCAGGGAATTCGCAGAAATGTGCGATTCCTTCTCCTGCCCTGTGGCCTGCGGTTATCCGCAGGTTGTCCGTGACAATTTGCCAGATATCAAGGACAAAGGAGCCGAGCTGCACACTCCCTTTGTCAATGTGACACACACGGCCTCACTTGCACGCAATCTGTGCCAGGAATTCAGCCTGCCGCGTGGAGAGGTTCGGGCAGCCATCCGCGCCGCCAGAGAAGAACAGGCGCGCTATCAAAACGAACTGCACCTTGAAGCCGAACGCATGTATGAGGATGCACGGCGCCACAAGGGAATACTGGTCGTGTTGGCTGGCAGGCCCTACCATGTTGACCCACAGGTACATCACGGACTTCCAGAGTTTATCGCCTCATTGGGCGCTACGGTCATCAGCGAGGATGCTCTCCCTGGCAGTTGGGCCAACCACCGCCTTAATGCGCAGTTTAGAGTACGCAACCAGTGGACCTACCCAGCACGCCTTTATAGAGCGGCAAGCTGGGTGGCAGAGGCAAACCATGGTGATGCGCGTGTAGAGCTAGTGCAACTGACATCCTTCGGGTGTGGCATTGATGCCATCACTACAGACCAAATGAAGGAACTGCTGCGGGCGCACGACAAACTATATACCTTGATCAAGATGGATGAAGGCAATGCCCTTGCTTCGGCACGCATACGCATACGCTCACTCCTTGCGGTCAGCCGCAAGGCCCAGGCGACCAAGCGCACACGGGAAGGGACTACCATGCCCCCCCTTTCCAAACGGGCGGATGCCATACGCACTATCCTCATACCTCAAATGGCCCCTCTGCACTTTCCCCTCATTGCGGGAGCTCTCGCAGGCACAGGACGTACTGTACGCCTGCTGCCTGAGGTCTCTCACAAAGCCATCAGCCTGGGTCAAGCCTTTGTGCATAACGACGCCTGCTACCCGGCCATCGTAGCTATTGGGCAACTGTTATACACTCTGGAAGAGGAGGATGTGGACCCAGCAAGCACAGCCCTCTTGCTTTCACAAACCTGCGGCCCATGCAGGGCCAGCAATTACCCCGCTCTGTTGCGTAAGGCTCTGCATGAAAGTGGGCATGACAGTATTGCCGTTTTTACATTGACTGCCTCCAACGGGGGGGGGCAATCTGCCCTGCATCTTGACAGAGGCATGCTCTGGCGTCTTATGCTAGGTATGTTAGCGGGTGACATGGTGCAGCGTCTTTCTCTGTACACGGAGACCTATGAACGCCACAAGGGACAGACAAAAGACCTGACAGAGCACTGGCTTACACGCCTCACTCCCGTTATCCGTGCCGGGGATGAAAGCGCATTGCGCCATTTATTGCCCGTGCTCACTCATGACTTTGCAGCCATTCCTCTCAATGAGGAACATCGCCCCCGCGTAGCTGTAGTCGGTGAAATCCTGCTCAACTACCATCCTGATGCCAACAAACATATTGTAGCCCAAATTCGTCACGAGGGAGGAGAACCTCTCCTGCCAGACCTAGCCAATTTCATGCTCTATTGTCTGAGAGATGCCGTCTATGACTGGCAACACCAGGGGGGCAGCATGTGGCCTGCGCTGGCTAACAGCCTGGCTATGCGCCGTATTGAAGGCATGCGCAGACACATGCGAGCGGCACTCAACACATCCCCCATAAACGAAAAAGTCATGCCTATCGCCCATATTGACAGGCTGGCTCGCTTGGGTGCAAGTGTGCTTTCACTTGGCAACGCGGCTGGGGAAGGATGGCTTTTGCCTGCAGAGATGCTGGAATTCCTTGAGCACGGGGCAAGCAATATTCTTTGCCTGCAACCCTTTGGCTGTCTGCCCAATCATGTTGTGGGACGTGGGTCGTTCAAAGCTGTACGCCGCCAACGCCCCGAGGCCAACGTTATGGCCTTGGATTACGACCCTGGCAGCAGCGAAGCCAATCAGCTCAACCGCATACGTCTTTTTATGGCCATTGCGCGAGAGCGTGAACAAGAGCGGCAGCAAACCGCCCATCAGTCCCGCTCAAGCATAGTAGATATGGCAGCGTCGCGTTTCTACTAAACACCTTTGTGTATTACGCATCAGCGCCATGGCGTGGCGGGAGCTCACGGCCACCATCCTTGAGGCGTTGCAAAAACTTATCCCGACACTCATAGCTGCAAAAGCTATACACCTTATCACCATCGCGTACGGAAATTGCCTCATCCTTAACCACATAGGCGCCACATTCTGGATCTTTGACCATCTCCCCGGCAGCAACCCTACGCTCCAAATCTACCGCTTCTTCCTGTGTTGTTTCCTTTTTCTTTTTCAGAAGGTCATTGGCAAACAGCCGATAGAGTGCATACCCTGCAATAAGCAAAATAAGCCATTTCCACATAGTTGCCCTCCTTAACACAACTGCCCTTATGTCACTTTGTCAAGATAACATACAGGTCTTTGCCAGTCACTGAAAAATGCAGTCCCCTTCCCTACGATAATTCAGGCGTTGCAACCACCAGATGGCGGGACGCCCGTCAATACGCACATGGGGAGACACATCCAACAGGGGGATCAAGGCAAAGGCTCGTTGTGTCAGTCGAGGATGAGGCACCATGCAGTGTGCATGCGTACTGTGGACTTGCCCAAAAAGTAGAAGATCCGCGTCGATACTGCGTGGACCAAAGCGCTGGGCAGGATCAGAGCTGCGTAATCGGCCAAGATCTGTCTCCACAATGAGCAAGGCATCTACCAAGCTACAAGGAGTCCAGGAAGAACCTGGCTCGACTTCCAAAACTTGGTTATAAAACCAAGGTTGATCGGCATAGTCCTGAGGTTCAGTACGGTATACGGGAGATTGCGCACAAACCTGCATATCTGGCAAGGCAGCTATGCCTTCACAGGCCAGATGCAACATATGACGAGCGTTTTCTGCATTAGATCCAAGACAGATATATGCCTTTAGGTCAATTTTTTTGATACCACAAACATAGGCCATCATAAACTTGCATTACACCCTACCAAACATGCACAAAAACACCTGACCTTTATTTGCAGACGTTTTATGACAGCGACGGTTGTTAGCCGAGCATAAATGCGTTGCCTGGTACTCTCTGGCAGCGAAAAATACTCAGCTCATGCTTGTGAAAAAAACTACAGTTTTCTGTATTGCAGCAAACCTACATCCTATTTGTGCAACTTTTCTGCAATGAGCTCGCGGATGATCCTGTTCAAGCCAGGAAGATCAGGTTTGGAGACTTGCCTATCCGCACCTGCCTTGATGCCTTGATCAAACAAGGTGTTGGTAATAAGCGAAGAAAAAAGAATAATAGGCAATTTATTCAGACGTGGTGTGTCACGAATTTTGGCAGTAAGCGTATGCCCGTCCATTTCTGGCATTTCAATGTCAGAAATGAGCAGATGAATCACATCGGTGATCTCCTTACCCTTGGCTTCGGCTTCCTTATCCGTATTGACAAGAAAATCCCAGGCCTCACGCCCATTGGCAGCTTCGTCCACACGAAAACCAGATTTCTCCAACGCAGACTTCACGATATGCCGCAAAGAATTAGAATCGTCAGCCAGCAGCAAATGGAACTGTTCCGCATCCTGCACTGGTGTAGTGTCCACCTCCACCTGGCTCATATCCAGCGTGGTGTCCAAGGCTGCGAGGATTTTCTCCATGTCCAAAATAAAAAGCACTCGGTTATCAATGTGCAAAATTCCGGTAATACTGTCGCGTGAGTAGGCCTGTACGAATTTATTGGGCGGTTCAATGCGATCCCATGTGATACGGTGTATGCTGGTAACCGAAGACACCATAAAAGCCGACTGCACACCACTGAATTGCGTTACAATAACCTTGGTGCTCTCTTCTGAAGCCATCTCCTTGCCCAGCCATGTTGCCAGATTGAGCAAGGGAAGAACTTTACCGCGCAGGTTAAAAGTACCGAGAACACAAGGGTCACTCTTGGTGGGCACGCTGGTAATGCCAGGAAGACGGATAATTTCCAACACCTTGGCCACATTGATGCCGTAGTGCCCACTGTATATTGAACCATCGGGCTGCTTTTCGTCGATAATGAATTCAATGATTTCTAGTTCATTGTGGGTAACGTCAAGCACGCTGATTTGCGACATGGCATTCCATCCTGTACAGCCGAAGAACTGATCTCCATCTTCGATTTCCCACGAGAAACAATCCACTACAGGTTCATCGACAAAAGTGGCATAACCTTAAGGGCAACACTGCAGGTTCTTGCTTGTAACAACAGAGACAGCATAAAATACTATGCCCATTATTCTCGAGTCCTTGTCGCTCGCGGAATATCCCGTTGTGGACAAAATGAAAGCATTTCACATTCTCCACACCTGGGTTTGCGGGCACAGCACACATCCCGGCCAAAGGAAACCATACGGTGGTTCACATCGCCCCATTCCTCACGGGGAAACACCTGCATGAGATCACGTTCAATAGACACGGGATCAGTATTATCCGTAAGACTCAAGCGGTAGCTAATGCGCTTGACATGCGTATCCACAGCAATACCCTCGTTGATGCCATAAGCACCAGACAGCACAACATTGGCCGTCTTACGGGCAACACCAGGCAATGTTATGAGTTCTGCAATGCTCCGGGGCACCGTCCCATTAAAGACGTCACGCACTCGCCGAGCTGCCCCAAGAAGATTCTTTGCCTTGCTGTGAAAAAAACCGGTGGGTCGAATGACCTTCTCCAAGTCTTCCAACGACGCTTCAGCCAAGGATGCCGGGTCAGGCCAACGTTCAAAAAGCCCAGGCGTTACAGTGTTCACCCTTGCGTCGGTACACTGAGCTGCCAGCACAGTGGCCACAAGCAATTCCCAGGCGTCAGCTGCCACAAGATGTGGGTGGGAATATGGATAACGTATCTTTAAGGCAGCAAGTACCTTGCATGCCAGATCCTTACGCGAATTCATTCAGAAAATATGCCACAGCAAGCCCAAGCCTGCAAGGTAAGACCTATGCACGGCAGAAATATAAATAACATACTGATATAATAAATAACCGTGTACACTGTTCTCGCATTTTAGTCCCGATGCCACTCCCTCCACATTGTCTTGTATATCAAAGGACAGCTTTATCGGGTAGAGTTATAAGAACTGCTACTTCGTCTACGTCTACGTCTTTCCAAGTATTAATGTCTGCAGGCAATTATTTTTCCTTTCAGGCCAACTGCACTGGACAATGCTCTTCAGATTTTTCCACAATACTGTTGACAACTCTTGTCCAATGCTTACTTCTTTTTCACAAGATTTTCACAGGAGGTTTATTATGCATACCATGCTCACTCCATCACGCAGATTCTGCCATCGCGGCACAGTGGCTCCAGCCACATCTGCTCATGATGATATTGATACCCTGCTCGGCAGTTTTTTCAATACAATGTTGACCCCGTGGGGGCCGCATTTCTTCCAAAACTGCCGCCAGACTGAGGGATATCTTATGCCCCGTATGGATCTGACCAGTGACGAAAAAGCCTACAAGATTCATATTGATGTTCCGGGCGTTGACCCCGATGATGTCAAATTATCAATTCATGACGGCGCTCTCAATATTTCCGGAGAAAAGAAGTGTGAATCCGAAGACAAACACTGGCACGTCACTGAACGTTCTTTTGGTTCATTCAGCCGAAGCATCACGCTTCCCGATGACGTAGACATCGAGGGAATCGCAGCATCCCACAAAAACGGCGTCCTTACTGTAACTATACCCCGTGTGGTTGACGCCGGTAACAAGGAAAAAATCATCTCCATTAGCAAAGAGTAAGTTGTACGTATCCCCCTAGTTACGAGAGTGTCCACTGCAGGATTTTGTGTGCCGGCAGTGGGCACTTTTTTTTACATTCCATTAAGTCAGAACTTTGCTCCGCAAATTATCAGGCATCAGATATGACGTGCAGGATTCCCGAAAACATTTCTTTGGCATCCGTGCAGCTAATAAGCTACTATACAGAAGTGTATTGTGATTAGAGCCTGAGTAGTACTGATCGCAGCAGATGGTCTGCTTTTGACAGAAATTTCCTGAAAGTTGTAACCTATGTCATCATGCGCTGTAGAAGAACAGCTTATATTCTTTGTGTACAAAAAGTTGAGGGTGGGCATGAGGCGTAAAGAAAGAGAAGTTAAGGACATTGCAGAGATATTCGATATTTTGAAAAGATGCGACACGATCAGAATCGGTATTCAGGGCAGTAAATATCCCTATGTTGTTCCTGTTTCCTTTGGTGCGGAATTACTCAACCAAAAACCAATCATTTACTTTCACTGCGCCCGGGAAGGCATGAAAATTGATTTGTTGGCAGCAAATCCCCATGTTTGCGTTGAAGGTGATATTTTTCTCAAGACGGAAAAAACCAAACATGGAATAACAACCCGATTTGAAAGCGTAATTGGATTCGGCGAATGCCATGTTGTTTCCGATATTGAAGGAATCAAGCATGGACTGAAAATTCTCACAGAGCACTATGGTTACTTTGATTATCCACTTGACCGATGCAAGAGCATACAGCATCTACTTGTTGGGAAAATCATTCTGGAAAAAATAACTGGCAAAAGAAATTTGCCCGAATAGTTTACGTGTGTGTTTCATAGACATCGTTTCAATTGATTGGTATTTTCCCATAATGGAAAAAGAAATCCGACAACGCCTTCAATGGGTAAAACTATACGAAGAGTCTGGAGACGCAGGGCTTGTTTGTAGGCGTTGTGGAATCTCTCGTCCGACTTTGCGTAAATGGTGGAAAAGGTATCTAGCACAGGGCGTTGACGGCTTGAAGGGGCTAAGCCGACGGCCACTATCTTCTCCGTCTGCTAAGATCGGCCCTGAGCATGAAAGGATTA
>JAFTDG010000020.1 GCA_017454325.1 Desulfovibrio sp.
AAAACAACGTAACCGTCCAACTATCCAAATCTACCCGGTAAACGTCCAAGAACTGCATCCCCCCATAGGGATGTGTCTGATACAAGGGGCAAGCCGGTGATTATACCGGCTTGCCCTTGCTTTATCAGAGTGCTACCACTACGGGTAGATGGGGTTATTGGGACGGTTACAGAAAGGCTAAGATGGTTGTGGATGCCATCCGTGAAAAGTTGCGTCTTGCTATTGAGTCTTTGCGCAAGGTGCAGCGGCAGGGCCATGATACACCAGTAAGCACGGAGTGGATCTGTCAATGTTGCTCAAACTCGTTTCATGGAATGTCAATGGGCTGCGGGCTGTGTCTGGCAAACCGGAATGGAGCTGGTTTGGTGAAACAGATGCACACATTGTGGCGTTGCAGGAAACAAAGGCTATGCCTGAGCAGTTGGAAGAAAATGTGCGCGAACCAGAGGGATGGTATGCCTATTGGTCATCCAGCGTGGTGAAGAAAGGGTATTCCGGCGTTGCCGTATTCAGCCGTGTGCTTCCCCAGCAGACGAATGTGGAACTGCCACAGCCGGAATATCAGGGCGAAGGTCGTCTGCTGCATCTGGAATTTCCCCAGTTTCATTTTTTTAATGGCTATTTTCCCAATGGCGGTGCAGAAGAGCTGGATGCCAACGGTCTGCCCACAGGGCGCTTTACGCGTGTACCCTATAAGATGGGTTTTTTTGAGGCATTTCTAACCTATGCCGAAGCATGCCGTAAGAGCAAACCTATTGTTGTTTGCGGTGATTTTAATATCGCGCATAAGCCCATTGACCTGGCTCGTCCCAAACAGAATGTGAAGTCGACGGGCTTTTTGCCGGAAGAACGGGCATTTCTGGATCGTTTTACGGCTGCTGGCTATGTGGATACATTTCGCCTTATGCACGGCGATAAGGAAGGATGCTATTCCTGGTGGTCATATAAAACTCGCGCGAGAGCAAAGAATATCGGCTGGCGTATTGATTATTTTTTTGTTTCACAGGAACTCGTGCCTGCCGTACGCGATGCCTGGATAGAGTATGACGTCTACGGCTCGGACCATTGTCCCGTGGGCTTGTGTCTGGAGGTCTGAGGCGCATTGGGAAGGAAGTCTACGTCCTCTCGACTGTCCAGTTTTTCTGTTAATAATGTTAGCAGTCGCTGGCAGAGGCAACTATTGCCCGGACTGCAGCGTAATTTGGTGCGAGATGCGCCTGACCTCACCTTTATTATATCCAACATCAAGATTTTCGTAAAACTGGACGATTCGGAAAAGACAGGGTCTCTTTCGTGTGTATGCTGTCAGGTTGCCGTCCTTGCCTCGTCGATGTACAATTCGTGAGTGAAAGGGAGATCGTTCATGCCTGCAGCATTTTCTCATTTGGATTCAAGTGGCAATGTTGTCATGGTCAATGTGGGGAGCAAACCCTCCACAGAGCGTGTGGCCAAGGCTGAAGCCGTAGTAGATCTGTCTCCGGCCACAATGGATCTGCTTCGTCGTGCCGCCCTGCCTAAAGGGGATGTGCTCACATGCGCCAAACTTGCCGGTATCATGGCTGCTAAAAAGGTGGGCGAGCTCATTCCCTTGTGCCACCCGCTTAATCTGACTTTTGTTGATGTCAGCTTTGCCATCAAGGGCGATAGCGTTTTTATCACTTCGGAAACACGCACTGTTGGTCCAACGGGTGTGGAAATGGAAGCCATCGTTGCAGCGCAGATGGCGGCGACCACCATTTATGACATGTGCAAGGCCGTACAGCGGGATATTGTCATCCGCCGCATACGCCTACTCCATAAGCGAGGTGGCAAGAGCGGTGAATTCAATGCCCAACCGCTGCCTGAGTGACCAGCTGTCTGTTGCATCAGGCCTGGGCGACCGCCCAATTGTTCCAGCCATGGCTGAACCTATTCCAGGTCTGCAAAGCTGCCTGAAAGAACAGGGGATGTCGCCGCGTTTACATGCAGGCAGGTGCGGGTAACTGTCCAGATGCCTTGTTTACCGGTGTGCAGCAAGGTATCGGCTAATAACGCCTTCTACCCAGTCCAATAGAAACATGGCGCCTAGGTATACAGGTGCTCCATAGCAGACAGTGTCTGCCCCGGCCTCGCGGATGGCCATAGGCGTGCCGTCATCAGGGGCAACGGACATGCTGCCGGTAACCACAACCATATACGCCCGTTGTGCTATGAAGTCCCGTATAGCTTTAGCGATCATGTCAGTTTGATCGCTGGTAGGGGTTTGGCCAAGTACCGAACACCCCAAGTCAGAAAACTTTTTTGCAGTATGGGACCAAAAGCATCTTTGATGCGACCACTATAAACCTCGCTTCCTGTGGTCACTATGCCTACTTTGGCCGGGCATAGCGGCAGGACCTCAAGGACGAGTTTTTTGATAAGAGCTTCTAAGGTGCACGTTTTGTATCATCAATATACAGCGGTACAACACGGGTGCCAGCCACAGCCCTGCCTTTGCGCACATATTGCACAACCCTTGAAGGTCTGCGGCGGTAATCTCGCCCAAGCTGTTGATGGCCGTCCGGGGGGGTACGTGCACACGCAAAAAAACGTCGCTTGCTGCTTTGAGGCCAATACGTCCTTCTTCAGGAGCAGTCTTATCAAGGTTTTTCCCAGCTATGGCTGTCACAATGGCGTCAGAATTAACCACCGATACCCATCATAGATTTTTGTGCTACAGCACTTCCTTCTGCGCGTTGACGCAACAACTCTGCGCCGATGGGTTTGCGAGCGCATGCCAGTCGCAGCACACGGGCTATATCTGCGTCGCGAAACCTCGAGTGGCGCAACAGGCCGCGCAGACGGTATTCTCTGTCGTCAAAAAGACAGACGCGTATGTGCCCATTGCTCGTAAGACGTAACCGGTTGCAATCTGCACAAAAATGACAAGAGAGCGCCGTTATGCAGCCAAGTCGTCCCTTACCGCCTTCTACACGGTACATACGGGCAGGTCCGGCCTCATTCCGGCGTTCTGTTACAGGAATGAGATGGGCGTGCCGTCGTGCTTCGGCGAGGATTTCGTCAACAGGCCAGAAGGTTTTGGGATTCCAGGCCGTGTCGATGCCCATTGGCATGAATTCGATGAAGCGCACGTCCACGGGCATGGTGCGTACGGCGTGGATAAAATCGGGCATCTGAGTGTCGTTGACACCCCGTAGGGCCACAACATTGATTTTTACTCGAATGCCTGCCGAGAGTAGACCGTCTAACGTGGCCAAGACGCGAGGCAGAAGGTCGCATCCTGTGACGCGGGTGAATGTTGCCCTGTCAAAGCTGTCCAGTGAGAGGTTAACGGCACCAAGACCGACACGTCGCAGCAGAGGAATATATGGCTCAAGAAGGGTGCCGTTGCTGGTGAGGCGTAGATCCATGCTGGGAAACTGCTGTCGCAGCATAAGGAGAAATTGGTCGCACCCCTTGCGCGCAAAGGGCTCGCCTCCAGTGAGACGCAGTTTTTGCACTCCCATGCCGGCCAGAATTGTCACTATTCGAGCCATTTCTTCATAGCGTAACACATTATCGTGGGAAATAAACATCTGTCTGACTGGGCTTGCGCAGTAGAGGCAGCGCAAATTGCAGCGATCAGTGACCGACAGACGTACATAGCGTACAGTACGTCCGTAGGAGTCGCGCAGGAGGTCGGAATGGTTCCCGTTCATAGCAGGTAAGGATGATTGTATATTGTTACATCTATCCGATACATGATTGTCGTCAAGAATGTCGCCATTTGTGCTCGCGTTTTTGTAACACTTCCAATATCCGTTATCCGTTAAAATGATATGCCCGTTCCAATCTGCAGGATTCTTCCACCCAGTGCGTTTTGAAGGTTCTTGTCATGGGTGGCATAGACAACGGTAGTTCCTTCAGCGATAGTTTCACGCACAGCATGGACAATAGCGCGGGCACTGAGCGTATCCACACTAGAGGTAGGTTCATCAAGAAGCAGTACAGTAGGGTGCAAGATAAGCCGGGCGGCCAAGGCAACTCGCTGTTTTTCCCCTCCTGAAAGGGCATGTGACGGACGTTTGGCCATGTCGTCGGCCTTGTCGAAACCTACGGCTCGCATGGCTGCGGTATAGGCATCATACAGGGCTTTTTTTTTGCCTCGTAATGCGAGGCCCAGCGTAACATTGCGGAATACATTGTCCCGCAGCAGATACGGTTCTTGAAGAAGCAGGGTTATTTCTCGTCGTGGCGCATCTTCTCCCCCCTGCCATAGCAGTTTGCCGGATGCAGGCGGTTCCAAAAAAGCCAGCAGACGCAGCAGTGTTGACTTGCCGCTCCCGTTGGGACCGGTGAGCCCAAGTACTTCGCCCTTGTGCAAAACGAATTTGGGCAGTGAAAGAGCGGTGATTCCGTGATACACCTGTGTGAGATCGTATCCTTCGTAAAGAATATTCATGCACGCCCCCGCCACTTGAGCGTCACAAGGAGAGCGTTGAGCAGGAAGGCAATGAGCAGAAGCACTAATCCCAGTGCGATGCCCTGGCCGAATTCCCCCTGGCTGGTTTCCAGGGCAATGGCGGTAGTCATGGTACGCGTGGCATAACGGATGTTGCCCCCAAGCATGGTGGCGATGCCTACCTCGGTGACAACGCGGCCGAAGGCGGTCACACCGACCATGGCCACGGCGAAACGCAGCTCTCGCAGTGTGTACAAGGCAAGCTGTGTAGAGTTGGCGCCCAAGGTTAACAGTGTCTGTCGGCAGCGCTTGTCCAGGTTTTCCACGGCTTGAGCCACCCAGGAAACGATGATGGGCAGGGCGAGGATTGTTTGTCCAATGACCATGCCCGGTACGGTGAAGAGCAGTCCGAATTCACCCAAGGGGCCGCGCCTGGTGATAAAGGCGTAAACTACGAGTCCTATGAGTACGGTAGGAAAGGCGAGCAATGTATCGGAAAGAAGACGGAGAAAACGTTTGCCGGGAAATTGGCAGTAGCCCAATGCGAATCCAGCTGGCAGCCCAAGCAGCAAGGCGATACACAAGGCGCTGAATGTTGAACCAAGGGTAACCTGGACGGCAGAAACGGTGGCGCTGTCCATATGCAGCAGCAGATCCAACGCCTTGGAGAAGCCTTGCGAAAAATAGTTCATGTCACAGTGTTCTTCACAGGGGCAATTCGGGGAGGCTAAAGCCCCCCCGAATTGAAAATGGCCGCACTACTTGCCGGCATTGGGGAAGAAGAGTTGCTTGCCTTCCAGCTTGAAACCGGCGATGCGTTCCTGGGTTGCAGGGGCGACCCACCAGTCCTCGAACTTTTTGGCAAGGGCTGTCTTGGTTTTGGGGCACTGGGCAGGGTTGACTGTGATCACGCTGTACTGGTTGTACAGAGCCTTATCACCCTCTACGAGGATTTTCAGGGGATTGGCATTGCCGCGCTGACCAGAGAATTTGATCCATGTACCACGATCCGTAAGGGCATAGCCATTCTTTTCAGCTGCCATGTTCAGAGTGGCAATCATGCCCTGACCGGCGGAGATATAGAAGGGTTCCTTATCGGGCGTGAGGTTGGATGCCTTCCATAATTTTAGCTCAGCCTTATGCGTGCCGGACTGGTCGCCACGGCTTACAAATGGGGCTGCAGCCTTGTAGATAGCCTTTAGAGCTTCGGCAGTGGACTTGCCGGCAACCTTGGCGGGATCTGTCTTGGGTCCGACCAGCACGAAATCATTGTACATTACCTGGCGACGATCAATGCCATGGCCGGCTTCCACAAAGGCTTTTTCGCTGGCCGGTGCATGCACCAGAAGCACGTCCGCATCGCAATTCTTCGCGATTTCTAATGCCTTGCCGGTACCTACTGCCACCCATTTCAACTCAATACCGGTTTCCTTGAGAAAGAAAGGATTGAGGTACTCCAGCAATCCTGTGTCCTGGGTGCTGGTGGTGGTGGCCATCATGAGCGTATCCGCAGCGCGGGCTGGCAGAGTAATGGCTGTTGCTGCCAGAGCAAGAAAGAGCATTTTCCAGATTGTTTTCATCATTATTCCCCCGAATACTGTTAAAAGGATAGATACTATTTCAATATGCTTTTTTTAACTATATGCAATATGTTTTTTTCTGCTATATGAAAACTATACCTGAAAGGTTCTCCATCTAGCGCATGGTTGGGGGACATTAACCCTTGTGGTTCTGTATATCGCTTAAGTTTTATGCTGCTTTCTGTAGACATGCACTCCTGGCAATGCTGTACGTGCCCCATTCCTGCCTCTTTCAGGGGATTGGGAGGCAGAGCGCTGGCCGTTGCCCTTGCGGCGGAAGGGAACTATGTGGATTCCAACGGGGAACCATGTTTGGTACTGGCCCCAGGCCTGTTGGCGGCTTCCTGTCGAGAGGCGTCCGTACGTTGTGCTGTGGCCTCTTGCCTGCCCGGAAGGACTGGTGTGGCACTCTCCAGCGCTGGCGGTTCTGCCGCTTCTGCTTTGGTACGTTGCGGGTTGCGGGCTGTGCTGTTGCACGGCGTAGGCAGAAAAGGTGGATTGTGTGATATTATCATAGATGCCTCTGGAGGGCATCTTGTACCTGTAACAGATATGGGGCCTGCTGTTCAGGTCAACACAGCTGGTATCATGGCTAATCTGTCCGCCCAATGGCCTGAGGCCGCCTGCATCATTTGTGCTGGGCAACTGGGGAGGCTGGGTGTTGCCATTGCCGGCACGACATTCAGTGATGCATCTCTGCGTCCGTGCAGTCACGCGGGCGGGGGGTCCGGCATGGTTCTGGGGCTCGCGGGCATACGAGCTATTGTCATTGCGCGTACTGCGCCACGGCAGTCGACGAAATTCTCAGGCCACATAGGAAGAGCCTTTACGGAAGCCCTCCAGGCCTATGGCAGTCGCACAGGCGTATCCTGCACCATGCGCTGCGCCACCTGTCCACACGGAGAGGGTGCTTCTGGAAGAAACAGCCGCAAATGGCCAGGATTTGAACATGTTTGGGCCAGCGGTGATGAAGGAGCTGACGCCGTCGTCGTCGCACGGTATGTTGCCCTCTGTGATGGCATGCAAGTGGATGCTTTCGCACTCGCTGTACGGTTGGAGGAACTGGTTACGCAAAAACTCTTGCCCGCCGGCGATACGGACCGTGTGCTGGCTGAACTGGAGTCGTTGACGCGTCAGCCAGAAACCTCCTGGCTGTTGCCCCAGTTGCAGGGCTGGATGCCCGAGCGTCGTCCGAAGGTGTCACAGCAGCGCGTACTTTTGGACACACTGGGCCTGTGCCGTTTTGCCATGTCGGCCCTGGATGAGGATTGCCGTGTACGGGCCTTGCTGGAATCCCTGGTGACTGCGGAGACAGGGGGAGATGCCGTCACTCTAGACGACTGGATGCAGAGGATTCTGATACTTGAGAATCCATAACGATTTTTTAAGGATTGCATATCAACACTGCCGTTGTCTGGAGGGGTGATGGTGAATATTCCGCTGAAGCTGCACTATCGGCTGTGGTTTGAATGTGAAGGGGAGCATGTGATGGGTGGGGGTATGATCCGCCTCCTGCGGAAGGTGCGTGCGTTGGGTTCGCTGAAAAAGGCTGCGGAACATCTGAATATGCCCTACCGTGGTGCTTGGGGGCGCATTCGGAAGGCCGAGGAAGCCATGGGTATTTCTCTGCTGGAGAGTAGTCGGCAGCGTCAGAAAGGCGTAACTCTCACGCCGCAGGCCTTGACTCTTCTGGATATTTTTGCCCGGCTTGACAACAGGTGTGGGGATTTCCTTGAAAAGAGCCTGTCTGATCTGAACACAGATATTTTTGTTATTTCGGTGGAGAAGTAACACAAGGTAAGTGGCACGAAAAAACATATAGAAATACACAGGTTTTTCCTTGCACAGTTCTGCATGTGAGGTAGAATATAATCAACTGTAGTTGGGGATGCGGCCAAA
>JAFTDG010000021.1 GCA_017454325.1 Desulfovibrio sp.
AATAATCAACGATGGGGCTAGCTGTTTTCTTTTCCGGCATATTCAACTCCTTGTTCTGAAGCTGAATATATCTTATTTATCAAATTATATCAATATGTTATTTCATTTTTACTGTGCATCGGTCTCCGTTTTGATATACGCATGCCCTCGCTATGCCGTTGCGCGAACAAAAAAACAAGCCGCTCACGATTGTCGTAAACGGCTGATTTTATTAGCTTATGGCGGAGAGGGAGGGATTTGAACCCTCGATACAGGTTTAAGCCCGTATACTCGCTTAGCAGGCGAGCTCCTTCGGCCGACTCGGACACCTCTCCAGGAATTTGGAAAATAGCAGCAACAAATCTACCTTTTCATTATTCTGACAAATGCCAGTTGTCAAGTAATGTTTTTCTTCTTGGTTATGTGGATAGTGCTATATTCACTCCATCATTTCTGTCCGTAGTATCAGGTGCGTACAGTAATCGTGCAGGCATGTTATTTTTTTCGTCTCTTGAGTCTGTCCAGCCGCTCCTGCATAAGGAAGCGTCCCGTGATAGATGCAGGATCGGCCACAATGGCTTCAGGCGTGCCTGAGGAAATAATTTGTCCGCCGTTCTCGCCACCACCCGGCCCCATGTCTAAAACGTAGTCGGCTGCAAGAATCATATCTGTATTGTGTTCAATGACCACTACGGAAGCCCCTTTGTTTACCAACGCATGCAGAACCTTGATGAGCTTTCCCACCTCATGCATGTGCAGCCCCGTGGTTGGTTCGTCTAAAATGTACATGGTCCCAGGCAGGGAACGTTTACCCAGTTCGCGTGATATTTTGATGCGTTGCGCCTCTCCGCCGGAAAGTGTTGTGGCGGGTTGTCCAAGACGCAGATATTCCAGCCCGACATCCTCCAGCAGAGCCAGGCGGCGTTCCAGCTGCGGGTAACTGTCAAAGAGCTTGCGCGCCTGATGCACAGTCAGATTAAGCACTTCGGCGATGTTTAACCCTTTGTAACGCACTTCAAGGGTTTCGTGGTTGTATCGTTGTCCGCCGCATACGTCACAGGTGACGTAAACATCCGGCAGAAAATGCATTTCAACTTTGATCTGTCCGTCGCCTCCGCAGGCTTCACAACGACCACCACGTACGTTGAAGCTGAATCGTCCAGGTTTGTAGCCTTTTCGCTTCGCATCCTGGGTCATGGCGAAAATATTGCGGATTTCATCAAAAATTTTGGTATAGGTTGCCGGATTGGAACGCGGCGTTCGCCCGATAGGGGTCTGGTCGATGGATACTATCCGTTCAATGGGTGTTGCCCCTTCCACGTAATGCATGCCGCTGATGATTCCCGGCTGGTCTACGCGTAGGCCCAGGTTGAGGGCCAGGTGCTTATAGAGTGTATCCACAACGAGGGAACTTTTTCCAGAGCCAGAAACTCCCGTAACGCAGGTGAGCACTCCCAGTGGGATGCGGCAGTCAATATGGCGCAGATTGTTGGTGGTGATGCCGGTAAGTACCAAGGCCCCACGGCCTTCACGTCGATAATCTGGCAGTTCGACGGCGGCTTCTCCGCGTAAATAGCGTGCCGTGAGTGTATCGGCTGTTGTCAGCAGCTCGTTGACCGAACCCTGAAACATTATGGAACCACCCTGGGCACCGGAACCTGGCCCCAGCTCTATGACTGTATCTGCTGCACAGATGGTGGCTTCGTCATGCTCCACCACCAGTACCGTGTTGCCACGTTCCTTAAGGGAACGCAATGTGCCCAGCAAACGCGCATTGTCTGAGGGATGCAAGCCAATGGATGGCTCATCCAGCACATAGGTAACACCCACCAGGCCGGAACCGAGCTGAGAAGCCAGCCTGATGCGTTGTGCCTCACCGCCGGAGAGTGTCGCCATAGAGCGTGCAAGTGAGAGGTATTCCAACCCTACATTGCGCATAAAGGAAAGACGGTGCGTCAGCTCCTTCAGCAACGGCTCGGCAATGTAAACATGCCGTCCTGTGAATGTTCGTGCTGCAAGCCATTGCAGTGCCCGTTCTACAGAAAGGGCACAAAATTGGGCAATATTCAAATCGTCAACACGCACTGCAAGAGCATGCGTATTGAGGCGCGTACCATGGCAATCCGGGCAGTCCATGGTCTGGCGGTAGCGCGCAAGGGCTTCGCGCCAGGCATCGCCATACTGCATGCCGCTTTCCAGTAGGGGAATGACACCAGGCCAACGTGAACGGTTTACCACAAGTCGTGCTTGCACCGCTTGTGCTTCCACAAAATGCACGCTTTGATAGTCTCCTTCGGCTCCCAGAGCGACATTGCCTCCTAGCCAGTTACGGCGTAGCCCCAACGAGGAATGTGCCGGTTTTCCATTTTCGTTTTCACCGTAGAACAGGGCAGCCAGCGCATCTTCTGAAAAGTGTTCCAGTGGAGTTGAAAGCTGAAAACCAAACCGTTCACCCAGGGCAGCCAGGGCTTCAGCATAGCGGTTGAAAACCTTGCCCGAAGCCCAGGGCAGCAGGGCGCCTGTGTTTAGGGAGAGTCCCATATTGGGTGCGATAAGGCGCGGTTCAAAATAATCAACCCCGCCTAATCCCACACAGCGCGGGCAGGCACCCTGCGGCCCATTGAAAGAAAAAAGTTGCGGGCTGGGTGCGGGGAGAGAAATGTGGCAATGCGGGCAGACAGAGGTGGTGGAATGTATGGTATCGCGGCCTTCGTTGCCGGGCAGTGGCTCG
This sequence comes from Desulfovibrio sp., assembly GCA_017454325.1. Taxonomy (GTDB): domain Bacteria; phylum Desulfobacterota; class Desulfovibrionia; order Desulfovibrionales; family Desulfovibrionaceae; genus Desulfovibrio. The sequence continues at coordinate 2,711 of JAFTDG010000021.1, forward strand.
TGCAGTACAAGACGTCCCTCGCCGTACCGCAGAGCCAGTTCAACAGAATCGGCCAGGCGTCCGCGTATGCCTTCTTTGTTTACAAGGCGGTCCACGACAAGGTCAATGGAATGTTTCTTATTCTTTTCCAGCTCGGGCACGTCGTCCAACGTATAGAAGGCACCGTCCACACGCACCCGCGCAAAACCTTCGGCCTTGAGTTTCTTGAGCCTGTCCTGATGTGTTCCTTTTTGCCGTTCCACCAGAGGGGCCAGTATCATAAACTTCGTTCCCTGAGGCAGCGACATGATATCGGCAATAATTTCGTCTGCAGCGCGTGCCTCGATGGGCCTGCCACACTGTGGGCAATAGGTGCGCCCCAGGCGTGCAAAGAAGACACGCAGGAAGTCATAGATTTCTGTTACAGTACCCACAGTAGAGCGCGGGTTGCGTGATACGCTCTGCTGCTCCAATGAGATCGCCGGGGAAAGGCCTTCTATTTTTTCTACGTCAGGCTTGTCCAGTTGCGGGAGAAATTGGCGCGCATAGGCGGATAGTGATTCCACATAGCGGCGCTGGCCTTCGGCATACACAATGTCAAAGGCCAGTGTTGACTTGCCCGAGCCAGAAGGTCCGCACACAACCACCAGTTCGTCGCGGGGAATATCCAGGCTGACATTTTTAAGATTGTGCTGACGGGCATTTTCAATATGAATACAGGATTTGCAAGTTTTCATAACGCCATATGTACGCAGTGAGGGTTGCCTTGGCAAGAGCAGCGGTGGGCAGTGGACAATGTCTGCCAAAAGGAGTAAAAAAATTTTTACGGCAGAGACTGACGCAGTTTTTCTGCTGTTGGGAGGGGGTCATGTTTCGTCGGTTTGCCAGGATTGCATTTTTGTTGCTAGCAGTGATAGCCCACCCCCTGGCGGGGGAAGTACGGGCTGCTGATGTCATTACGGCACGGAGCATCTTTGCCCTGCTGCCTGAAAGCATTTTCGAAAATACGCCCGAGGGACTTGGACCAGCAGATAAGCAGCAGCTGCTCAATGAAGGCCGCAGCGAGTTTTGGGAAATAGCAGGAGAAACCGAAGATACCATGGTGTTTGCCTCCCTGCCTTTGCTTGATACTGCCGTTGCCCTGCGTTTGTTCCGTAATTCGTCTGATGGCTCTGTGGAGGCTGCATTGGGTACCTTGGGAGGGCCTATCTGCACGCTGGAATTGTGGAGAGTGGATGCCAACGGGCGTGCTGTGCTTTCTGATACGCCGGAAGAGCCGGATGTGAATGATTTTTTCGCCAAGGGGCATAAGATGCCGCCGGACGTACAAGCCACGGTGATGATTTGCCTCGGCCTGGGCGGGCTTAAGGCGGAGCCGCAGTTTTGGACGCGCACGGGCATGGCGCATGTGCCACTTGATAATGATGTGACCTACTATTGGACTGGAAGACAGTTTGAAAAGCTTGTACGGCCCCACACCGAGTAAGCTTCTATTTCTCTAGCCAGGCTGCAAAGGTGCTTTCTAGAGCAGCGTCATTCATGCGTGGTGTTGCGTACATGCCTTCTGCCTCACGCTGCCGGGCTGCTTCTGCCAGAATGATGGCCGCTGCCACTGATACGTTGAAGCTCTGGATCATGCCGTACATGGGGATGTAGAGTTCGCCATCGGCAGCCTCAAGCAGATTCTTTTCCACACCACTGTGCTCGTTGCCCATAATAACAGCTGTGGGCCTGGTAAAATCCCACTGTCGCAGGGGACGAGCCGATGCGCTGAATGATGTGGCCAGCACCTGCATGCCCTGTGCATGTAAATGTAGCAGCATTGTCTCAGCATCTCTGTGCCGTTCACTTTCCACCCATTTGCGAGCCGATGCAGAAGTTTTACGTCCCAGAACGGGAAAGGGCGTATCCGTATAATACAGATGTACACGGCTGACGCCAAAGGCGTCACAAGAACGATAGATGGCTGAAACATTGTGTGGGTCGTGAATATTGGCGAGCACTAGAGTCAGATCAGGCTGGCGATGGCGCAAAACTTCCAGAAGGCGTTCTTTGCGACGCGCTGTAGGTTCCTTAGGCATAGGGCATCCGTGACATTTCACGCAAGGCGTGGGGTTACAGAACATTTAGGTCGCGCAGTGCGGCACACACATCCTCCACTGGCAGTGAGTCCAGACAATATGAGCGCTGCCGGGGATATTCAAATCCCAGGTTAAGATAGGCATATGCCCCTGTATGGGGAAGGAGCGCCCGCACGTGTGGGCCCACAGGTCCCCAGCGAAGGGGATTGGTTGGACCGTGCAGGCCCACTGTGGGGGCACCGGCCAATGCTGCCAGGTGCATGGTGCCAGTGTTGACTGAAACAACCCCAGCGGCTCTTGCAAACAGCCAGGCCATCCCTTGCAGGGAAACTCTGCCTGCCAGCGAACGGGCCGGACAATCGGGAAATGCCCGTAAAAATGCCGCATTACGCTCCGCATCGGTTGTACCGCCAGTCAGATATACTGCATACCCGTGCTGTGCCAGTTTTCCGGCAAGAGCCGCCCAGTAGGGCGCAGGCCATAGTTTGAGGTCGGAATGTATTCCGGCAGGCCACATGTGCAGGAAGACACAACGCTGACTTTTTTTGTCAAGTTCCACAGGCATATCCTGTGGTGGAGAAGTGGGCAGTTCCAGGCGTGGTGTGCCTGTGAGATCTGCATACAGCACGCGGCCCAGCGCCAGGAAATTATCCACCTCGTGCCGGTCATTACGGTGGACGACCTTATGCGTATAGCCCAGGGCGCGGTGCTGGCCTGCCGTGGCAAAGCCCACGGTAACACTTGCTCCTGACATATGGCTGAGTATTGCTCCAAGGCGTGCCCATTGGGTGCTGTCCAGCAATACGTCAAGGCGTTGGGAACGTAACCAGGAGATCATGGCGGGTATTTCACGCACGCCAAAGGATGCATAGGCATCAATTCCTGGCACAAGCCGTGCGGCAGCTGCATTGGCGCGTGACGTCAGCAGGCTGAAATGTGCCTGAGGCAGGCGTTCGCGCAGGGCCGTAATCAAGGCGGAAAGCAGCAGAACATCGCCGATGGCACCCAGGCATAAAAAACCCAGACGGTGCAGTGATGATGGCATCGTTTGCCTGTGTTGCAGCCGGATGGCGGCTGTGGTGTACGCCAGCGGTATGCCCGCCCAGTAGTCCAGCCAGCGATGCCAGCGGTTTCCCCGTTCAGCCATCAATATGCTCCGTAGCCCGTGATGACCACAGGCACAGTTTTGGCTAAAATCCACAGGTCCATCCAGACGGACCAATTATTGATATAATAGTGGTCATAGGCAACCCGTTCAGCATAGGTGGTGTTGTTGCGTCCAGAAATCTGCCAGAGGCCGGTGATTCCTGGTCGAACCATGCAGTATTCTTCATATACCGGCCCGTATTTTTGTACTTCCGACGCCACAATGGGACGAGGTCCTACCAGACTCATGTCTCCTGTTACCACATTGATGAGTTGTGGCAGCTCATCCAGACTCACTTTTCGCAAGAAACGGCCAACCCGCGTAATACGTGGATCGTGTTTTAATTTCTGGTCGCGTTCCCACTCTTCCTTTAGGTCCGGATTGTGTGCCAGAACTTCTTCAAGTACGGCATCGGCATTGGCAACCATGGTGCGGAATTTGAAAATTCGCACTTCCCGGCCTTCCCGTCCGATGCGGCGTTGGCGGTAAAAAACCGGTCCCGGGCTGTCCAGGCGAATAGCCAGCGCCAGCAGCAGGCCCAATGGCAGCAGAATGACAGAACCTGCTGCGCAGAGTAGGATATCCATAGCACGTTTGAAGCGCAGGCGGCGTTTGTCGTGCAGATTTTGTCGGACGAGCAACCCCACAGTATTGCCGAGATCTCGTGGTGTCAGCCAGTGCGTTTGGAAGCTTTCACTGAAGAGCGGCACCAGAAGCACATTGTCAAAATGGCGGCTGGCTTCGGCGATATAGTCTACACCTAGGCCCTGATCGGCTTTTTGTAGCAGCATGGCCACAGCCGAGGGCCAGCGCTTCCCTGCCCTGGCAAAGCACAGGCGTACTCCTTCGGCATCCGTGGGAAGGGCAACAATATCCACAGGGTTCAGACCCCGTTCAGGGCAACGCTTGAGGTAATGCCACATCTCGCGTCCGGCGTTGCTGCGATCAAAAATGATCAGCTGTTTGCCCCACCACCAGTAGCGTACAAAAAGGCGGCGGCATAATGTACGCATGCAGGGCAGAGTCACAAGCGTAGCGGCCCAGCTGCCGGCGACAACTATGCGAGAATAGATGTCACCCGAATGTGACAGGAAGAGCACGGCCAGAATGATGCCATATAGCAGGCTGACCATCTGAAACTGTGCTTTGAGTTCGCGGTGAGGAGGCAGACTTACCGTTTGGTACAGCCCAAGACCCATGGCCAGCAGTGGCCCAAGCAAAAGCAGTGGCAATGCCCAGTGATAGAGTTCTGGTTGTACCCCGCCAAAGGCTGCACGTGCAAAAAACGTCACTACTGCAGTGCCCACGAGGGCGAGCAGATCAAAAATGCAGAGTAATGCCTTGTGCGGCGGTATACCACAGAGGAAAAAGGCTTTTACCCAGAGTGGTGTATGTTTCATGCGCGACATTGTACCGAAGGTTCGTCGGCACTCCGTTTGTGTGCAGATTGCGCGTGTCGGGTTAACGGCCACAGTGCGACCGCAGAGCACCCCTCCGATACGTAGCTCAGGCGGTACAGGTGCGGAAGGAATGTGTCCTTGATGCCCGCCCAGCTGTTACATATGCGCATTTTTCCAAAAGTACAAGACAGCGGGGCAGATGGCATTGCCCTGGAGGCAGCTTTACGGTATGTGCTGCGCATGGAAAATACAACATTCTCATCGTCTGCGGCAGGGGTTAGGGCCAGACGCTTTGCAGATGTGCCCCTTACGGAAAAACTGGCGGATGTTGTCAGTTGGCTTAAAGAGCACAAGGCTCTGAATGTGGTCAGCATTGATCTGACAGGGCAGGCGGCCTTTGCCGAAGCTCTTGTTATAGCCGGGGCGGGGTCCGTGCGACACGCTCAGAGCCTTGCTGACAGCATAGGCATACTGTGTCGTGAGCGTAGGTACGAATACCTTCGTATGGAAGGCTACACTGCCGGACAGTGGATCCTGGTGGATATGAACGACATCGTTGTCAACATTTTTCAGGAACCTGTGCGCGCCCTGTACGGTCTTGAAAACCTGTGGGGAAGAAAACCTGCTGGCGGCACGGGCAACGGGGAGTAGGCATGGACGCTAAATTGGTGCCGACATTGTTATTGATCCTTGACGGCTGGGGGATGGCTGAAGCCAGTCCTGGCAATGCCCCTTTTGTGGCAGCAACCCCGCATCTCGACGACCTCATGGGGCGCTGCCCGCATACGCGGCTTGCCGCCTCCGGACGTGATGTTGGTCTTCCAGAAGGGTATATGGGCAATTCAGAGGTAGGCCACCTCAACATAGGTGCTGGACGCATTATCTATCAGGATATGACGCGTATAGATCTGGCAGTGGAAGATGGGAGCTTTGTCACAAATCCCGTGTTGACGGATCTGTTGGCCCGGCTGCAGGAGCGCGGTGGCAGATTGCATTTGGCAGGCCTGCTCTCTGACGGTGGAGTGCACAGCCATATCCGCCATCTGGAGGCTTTATGTGCCATGGCCCATACAGCAGGTGTGCCGGTGCGTATTCATTGCTTCATGGATGGACGTGACCGCGACCCCAAGAGCGGGGTGGGCTATATGCGTGAGCTTGTCCATGCCATCGAGGAGCAGCCGCAAACGCGCATTGCCTCTATGGCAGGGCGTTTTTACGCTATGGATCGTGACAAACACTGGGAACGCCTCAAACCGGCCTGGGAGACCATGGTACATGGCGCGTCCTTCTGTGATATGGATCCGGTAGCGGCAGTGGAGGCATCATACGCAGTGGGAGTGACAGACGAATTCATCAAGCCCGTTTGTTTTGTCGGTGACGATGATGTGTCTGGCATGGCCGATGGCGATGGACTCTTTTTGTTCAACTTTCGTGCTGACCGTATGCGGCAGTTGACGCAGGCCTTCACGCAGGAAGGTTTTGACGCTTTTGACAGGGGGGCTGTGCCGCATTTGGCAGGGATAGCTTCCATGACAGCGTACGATGCGAGCTTCGGCATCCCCGTGGCCTTTCCCAAGGAATCCGCGCAGATGGGTCTTGGGGAGGTCGTTTCTTGCCAGGGTTTGCGGCAGTTGCGCCTTGCAGAGACAGAAAAATATGCCCATGTCACCTATTTCTTTAACGGTGGTGTTGAGGAACCCTACCCCGGTGAAGATCGCATCCTTGTGCCTTCCCCGCGGGATGTGAAAACCTATGACCAAAAGCCCGCCATGAGTGCCCGTGAGGTAACGGATAGATTTGTGGAAGCCTGGAATGCCGGTATATATGATTTAGTAGTTTGCAATCTGGCTAACGGCGACATGGTGGGGCATACGGGCAATCTGCAGGCAGCAGTGGAGGCCTGTTCCGTGGTGGACGAATGCGTCGGCCGTATGGTTGCAGCCGTGGAGGCACGAGGCGGACGTATGTGTGTTATCGCCGACCACGGCAACTGTGAAATGATGCTGACTCCTGATGGACGGCCGCATACCGCCCATACTACCAATTATGTACCCTGTATCCTGCTTGAGCCCGGTGGCGTACGGCGTCATCTGAAAGAAGGGCGTTTGGCTGACGTGGCGACCACCCTGCTTGCCCTTTGGGGCATACCCTGCTCGCAGCCCATGACGGGGCGTGATCTGACGGCAGATGAGGGAGCGGTACATGGTAACGCGTAATCGCCCTGTAGAGCCGGTTGCCCCTGACGGCATGGAAATGCTCTTTTTTTACCAGTGCCCTGGCTGCGGCAAGCATGTGCCTCAGGCAAGTCCCACAGAGGCGCGCTTGGTGCGTTGCCCTGGCTGCGGCCAGGCTTTCCCCATTATTCCTGTGGACGAACACAGCCTGCAGTATGTGCGCATCATGCTTGCAGATGGCAAAGCCGCAGCTGACCCTGACTTTTTGTAAAGAAGTATTGTTGAGACTGTTTGGTACAAAAATTTATATTTTTTCTATAGCCGCTTTTCCCGCGTTCTCAAGCAGCTTGGTATGCTGAAAGGCACCGGAAAAAGCGGCTTATCTAGTTTTTTTATAGAGAAAAACAAGAGCATTTTCAGAATATTTTTTTTCATGAGGTAAAAAATTTTTTACGAAAACTCTTGTCTTTGCCAGAAAATATCCGTAAAGTGTAATTGCCTGTTTGGGGACAGGCAGTACAGTATTTTTATTTGGCAGAAGAAAGGAAGGTGTTTTATGAGACGCATTTGTACGCTTTTGTTGGCGGCAGGCTTGGTGTTCGGCGCCGCAACCGGCGCGAGTGCCATTGATTTTAACGCCAAGGGGCAGTGGTTGATGGGCTTTGCCGGTGGCGAACACAACCTGGTAAGCCATACCCGGGAAGCCGGGGCTCAGAAGGAGAAGGTAAATAATGGCGACAATTTCCGGGCGGCACAGCGTGTGCGCTTGCAGTTGGACGCCGTAGCCTCTGAGGCTCTTTCCGGCACCGTGTATTTTGAAATCGGTACGCAAAACTGGGGCGACGCCGACCAAGGTGCCGCACTGGGCGCGGACGGCACCAATGTCATCAAGGTCAAGCGTGCCTATATTGACTGGGCTGTGCCGGATACCAACGCCAAGGTGCGCATGGGTATCCAGGGCGTGGCCCTGCCCAATGCCGCCGGTGGTTCCGCCATTATGGATACCGATGTCGCCGGTGTCACCGTGGCCTACCAGTTCAACGAAAACGTGGGCCTGACGGCCCTGTGGGCACGCCCCGCCAACGACAACTTTAATGGCGACAGGCGTGATAATGCCAATTACCTTGACAACATGGATCTCTTCTCTCTCATGCTGCCCTTGACCTTTGACGGTGTGAAGGTGACCCCCTGGGCCATGTACGGTATGGTCGGCCGCAACGCACTGAAGGGTTACGGAACAGACTGGGGTACGGCAGATGGCAACCTGGCCTATTCTCTGCGTCCCTTCCCGGCACTTGATGCCAGTAACGAAGGTATCGGACGTACGGGCAAGCAGTATGGTGGCGCTTTCTGGGCAGGTCTGCCCGTGCACCTGACCTTGTGGGATCCCCTGAACATTGAGTTTGATGTCAACTATGGCTGGACGGAATCCATGGGGCGTTATGACTCCATGAGCCGCCAGGGTACGTACCGGCGCGCCAGCACCGAACGCCAGGGCTGGTTGGCCAAGGCTCTTGTGGAATACAAGACGGATTGGGCCACTCCAGGCGTGTTTGGCTGGTATGCCTCGGGCGATGTGGGTAATCCCAAGAACGGTTCGCAGCGCATGCCTTCCATTGTGCCCATGGGCAACTTCACGTCCTACATGGGGGATGGCAACTACGGCTGGATACTGCAGGATTACGGTATTGACTATGCCGGCACCTGGGGTGCTGGTCTGCAGGTGCGTGACATAAGCTTTGTGGAAGACCTCAAGCACACCATCCGCGCTGCTTATTGGGGCGGCACCAACAGCCCTTCCGTGGTTAAGTATATGGATAACGCTTTTTCATGGAACGATGACCTGGGCGGAGGCACCGGCCCCTACCTGACCACTAACGACGGACTGGTGGAATTCAACCTGGTCAATAACTACAAGATGTATGAAAATTTCAATGTGAATCTGGAAGGTTCTTACATCGTCAACTGCATGGATAACGATACCTGGAAGAAGGCCAGAAATGGCGGCTCCTTTGAGAAGCAGGACATGTGGAAGGTGCAGGCTACCTTTGCCTACAGCTTCTAGTGGAAAGCAACAATCTTCACAGGGGGCTGCGCAAGTGGCCGTCGATCTCCCTCCCGGCGGGCAAGGGGAGTGAGGCAAGCGGGGAGGCCTTGGGGCCTCCCCTTTGTGCGTTAGTTAGCCTGCATGCTGCTAGTACAGTGAAAGGTGAGCGTGGCTTCCTTGCGGATGCACAAGCCGAGCATGCCAGAAGATTTGCGTGTGCACTGTGTTTCCATGGTTCCCACCTGCATGGCATCCTGATAGCCCCAGGCACGGCATTTTTCCCCTGCGAGCAGCTGGGCCTGCATAATATCCATCTCTGGTCTGTCGTGCTGGGGGTTCCACATGATGGCCAGCTTGAGAGCTCCTGTGCCCCTGCTGCCGTCCACAAACATCCAGTCCATATGCACGGGCCTGGCGGCAGTGCAGCCCCACAACAGAAACGCCGCAAGTACGGGCAGGACGCTTTTGCCAGCTTTCATGATCTTCCCTCAAAATGAAGCCGCGAAAAGTCACTATGACCTTCGTGGGTATTGCGTTGTATGTTCTGCAAATCCGGCAGTACCGTGTCAGGTCTACGGTGCAACCGTGATATAGCCTGCATCGGTAGGCGCCGGAGCTGGTTCAGGGAAAATCCTGTGTATCTCCTGCTCCACCGTTGGTGTCTGCTTCATGGGGGGGGTCGGCCGCTGTAGGGCAGGAATGCCATATGTTGGCAAGTCTGCGCCTGCTTGTGCGGCAGGGGTGCTGGCCTGCCCCGGGGCTTTGCTTTGCTGTGGATACAAGGTGGGAGCTGTGGCAGTGCCGGGGGCCTGGGGCAGGTCGCGTGGCTGCGCCTTCCAGTCACCCTCATAGGGCTTCCAGGGACCGCCTGCCTCAACCTCGCCGTCGATAACAGGACCGGTGTTGTTCGTGCCGCTGCAGGCCATCAGAGCTATGGTCAATACCGCCAGTAGGCATGCCGTGAAAAAGCGAGAGAACATATGGCTGGAACTCCTTAAAAATAACTAAGATTGCTGTGTTGTTCATTGCCCCGGATATATCTTTACAGTTGCATTTTCAAGGGTATCGGCTTACTATTTATTGCTTACAATAAAAGAACTATTTAGCTGCCCGCGGCAGGGACAGAGGGATAATGTACTATCTGATGCACCATTTCAATCCCGATTTTGATCGGTTGCATCTCAAGCCCTCGGAAAATGGTACCGAAGCCACTGGTGCTGACCTTTACAATCTGGGCTATGCCCAGAATGTGCTCGCCGGGCAAAAACTTGCCGAGCTGATTCCCATCAATGAGCCAGGGCCGGGTCAGGATCCCCGTTTTTTTTCCGACCAGCCGATTTTGCCTGTGGGTTTCAATACCTGTGTTGACCCTTCCAATCCCTTGGCGCTTCTAGCTACTGCCAGTGGTCATGTGTTCTATATGAACGACAAGATCACTGTCAAAACGCTGCTCAATGTCCCCCAGGATGTGGATTTCAAGACTGGCAATATCTTCTTTATTGGGGATGTGGCCGTCCACGGCAGCGTGAAGGCCGGCTTTTCCGTGCATGGCAACAATGTACGGGTGATGGGTGTTGTGGAGGGGGCGGATGTACGTGCGCATACGCACCTGCTTGTTGAGGGCGGTGTCTGGGGTGGAGTAGGTGAAAAAGGGCTGGTGCATGCTGGTGGCAACCTGAAGTGCAGTTTTTTGGAAAAAGCCGAAGCCCGCGCCCGTGGCAATATGCTCGTCAATCAGAACTGTTTGTTCAGCACAGTATATGCGGGTGCCAGTCTGGCCGTGCAGGGCAAGGTTTACGGCGGTGAAATCAATGCTTCTGGTAATGTCTTTGCCGGTGCGCAGCTTGGTAACCGTGCGGAAATTGGCACGGTTGTGCATCTTGGTTATGACCCCATTACAACATTGCACCTGAAGCGCCTGGAAGCAATCATTGCGGATCAGGCTCAGACCATCAAGCATTTGACGGCAGTAGCCGGGCATCTTCCTGTGGATACCAATGCCACAACCCTGCGCCTGCAATTTTTGAAAGAGGAGCAGCAGCGGCACCTGGAAGATCGGGAACGCTTAATGAAGAAGATGACTGAAGCAGAAAAACTGGCTTCCCGTTGTCGCCTGCTCTGTCAGGGAACGGTATTTCCCGGTGTGGAGATAACCATTGGTAGAGTATATATGCGGGTTGAACGTCAGTACATCAAGTCCATGTTTTATCTGGGGGATAGGGAAATTGTTGTAGAGCCCATGCCTGCCACGGTAAAAATGGGATAGCTGTAGCGCAAGGTTGCGGGATGCCACGGGGGATGTATGATTTTCAAGTATGTTGCGGATGAAGATAAAAAAGTCATTCAGGATATGCTTGGCAACCCTAAAAAAATGTTTGATATGGCCAAGAAAAATCCAGAGCTCTTTGAAGAGTATGAAGACAAAATATACCAGCTGGCACGGCAGGGCGAAGCCATGATGCAGCAGTATGCCGCCAAAAAATAATGTTTTGCATTTGTAGACGTTCGCCTTCCCAATTTATATGCCCACCATATTCTGTATAAAAGGGGTTGATCATGGCCACCCGCGTTGTGTCACTGAATGCGCTTTCTGCTGAGCTTGCTCCTCGCCTCCAGCATATCCATCATCCTGATTGTGACGATGCCACGGTGCGTCTTTTTGTGCAGTTTGATGCCTTATGTCCATACCTTACCACGTCGGCCATTGCCTCCGTACTTCGTAAGTCTGATATCCCCTGCCCCTATGAGACAAATTGGACAGCCTGGGCAGTACGAAAAATGCGGAGCGGTTTGCCAGACCTGTATGATGGCGATGAAGACGAAATGGATGCGATGGATGCGATGGATGCGCAGCAACGCCATATAATCAACAGCGGTCTGGATAAGAACTCAGATATTATAAAATTACTTGTACAGAATATCGCTACAGTAAGTCAGGACGATGCTGTAGACCTGGAAGAAATATATCTTTATATATATTATGGAACAGATATCAATATCTATGGTCCAGAAGAAATTGAAGATATTGAAGATATCTGTGATATAATATCAACGACATTTTCTGAAATAGAAATAGATCCAGACTGGTTGTATTCTTTAAGTGAATCACGCAATGCGTTAATATTACGTACATTTGCCATAGATATGCTGCAATGCAAGATATGGCATTCTGCAAAAGAAATACTAAATGGACCATTGCCGAAAAGAAAAATCTATATGTATTCCATTGTTCGCTTACTGGCAGGACAAAGTATAGATTATGCTGAAAATAGTGATTTGTCCCCCCATGGGGCAGCTATGGTGGATGGAATACAATGCCTCATGCAAGAGAACTATGTAACGGCAAATGAAAATTTTGCAGAAGCAAAAAAACTGTTGTGTGAGGAAATGGAGGATACATCTGCACAATTCGAGGGCATTGAGGGCATGTTTTGCATTATGGCCAACCTTGCCACAGCCACACGCATGGATAAATTGAAATCTGAATGTATAGAATTATCTGATTCCTCAGAGCAATTCCTGGGTGATGAATACGGCTATCACGCTCTGCTGCATTTTCATGCTCTTCTAACAGCCTCGGCAAAGCGGAAGGATAAGATACAGCAACCTAAGCTGCTGCGCGATCCTGTGGACGTTTCTCAGCACCTTATAGCAGCCATGTTGTATTACCATTCCTGTTCCGTGACCAAACGGCAGGACTGGCAGAAGGATTGTGCCGACTTGCGGGATGCGTTGTCGCCCTTTTTACCTGTGGCAGCGGCCATCCTCGAAGATGCGTTGCAGCGTGGTGGCAAGAAGGCCAGTGGACAGGAATGTCCCCATCCTGACTGGTGTGTTTTCACGGGTGATACTCCCCTTGGGAACAAGGCACCGCTGGAAGCCCTGGAGGCCCTCTGTGTCAGGAAAAAGGACAGTGATGACAGACCGCAGCGTCTTGTGTGGATTCTGGACGCCCAACGCGCCACTGTGTATCCCAAGGTGCAACGTCGCAGCAATAACGAAAAATGGACGTCAGGCCAGCGTTTTGCCATAGAGAGACTGGTTTACGAAGGAGATATGCTGGACTGGCTCAGCCCGCAGGACGTATTGCTGGCGCAGGCATACTCGCGTAAAAACGACTCCGGAACGTGGCATCTCGATCCCGGGACGGCATTTCCCCTTCTGGTAGGGCATCCGCTGATTTTTGATGCAAAGACAGGGCGGCATGTCACTCTGCAGAAGCAGGCAGCAGAATTGGTCATTACAAAGACGGATGCAGGGTGCCATATGGCGCTTTCTGTGACGCCGCATCCCGAGGAAAGTACCCTTGCTCTCTGGCAGACGGGCAATGATGCCTGGGCCGTGGCCTTGCTGTCTTCTGTACTCCAGGGCGTGTTCAGGATTCTGGGCGAGAAGGGGCAGGATATACCAGGTAAGGATATGTCGCGTGTCATGGACTTTGCGCGCAACTCCCGTGTGCCAGTGCGCCTTGACCCCAAGCTGTGCAAGCTGCAGCAGGGCTAGGCCCCTTTCATCTGTCTACCCCTGTCCCCTATCTGTTATGCTTGTGCCAAAGCACTAGAAACACAGAACCCACGGTCAGGCATGATGCCCAGACCATGCGGCTGTTGATGGCCTCTCCGCCCAGCTGCCAGCCGAGCAGAATGCCGATGATGGGCACCACATATTCATAGGAAACAGCCGTAGCTATGGAAACGTGGGACAATAGCCAAAAATAGCTGTTGTATGCCAGGATGGCACCTCCAATGACCATCCAGCCGAACGCTACCACCACCGACAGACGAAGAGCTTCCCAGTGTACCATGCTGCTTTCGCCACACACAAGGCCCAGCAGCAGGCACTCCAGACCGCCGGCCAGGAGCAATAATGCACAGGACTGCTGCGGCGAAAGGGCGGTGACAAAAGGCTTGTGCCGCATAAGCAGGGAACCTCCCACCCAGGCGAAGGTGCCGGCCAGGACCCAGCAGACGCCAATGGGGTCGGCGCGCAGGCCGCCACCTGTGTGGGCAGTGCCAAGGAGTATCAGGCCAGTAAGCCCGCCCGCGAGGCCCAGCCACTGGGGTGGTGAGGGCCGTTCTTCTCCGGCAAAAAGCCAGGCGGCTACCAGCATGCTGATGGGAGTGCTGCCGGAAACCAGAGCTGCAACGCCGCTGTCAATATACTCCTGCCCCTTGCTAAGAAAACCGCTTGCCATGAGCACCATGAGCAGGCCAAAAACAAAGGCGTGCCGTATGTCGGCGGTTGTGGGGCGCTGCCAGTGCCCTGTCAGCGCTATATACAGGCAGAACAGCAGGCCGCCAAGGGCCATGCGCATGCCGCAAGTCATGAAGGGCCCCAGGACTTCCAGGGTCAGTTTGAGACCAAGGTAGGTGGACCCCCAAGAGATGTAGACCAGAACAAGGTGGAGCAGTATGCTGGTGCGTGAAGGTGGCATAGTTCAGGTGTCAGTGTCAGGAAGGGCGGCCAGAAAGGCTCCGGCCGCCCGGTACTGATGGTTGTGCTGTGGGTGTTTAGAGCAGCGATGGTGTGTGGTTAAGTTGCCTGTTGATGGCTGCAATGAGTACGGCAATATCCAGGGGCTTTGAGAGGTGCCCGTTCATGCCGCTTTCCAGCGCCATGCGGCGGTCTTCATCGCGTACATTGGCACTGAGTGCAATGATGGGAATTTCTCTGGCATCTTCGCGCGGCATGGCGCGGATGGCTCTGGCGGTTTCATAGCCGTCCATGATGGGCATTTGTATGTCCATAAGAATTATGTCATAGTAACCGGCAGGTTTTTCAACCATCAGGTCAACGGCATCCCGTCCGTCCATGGCCATCTCTACCAGAAATCCGGCTTCCTCAAGAATGGTGCCGGCGAGCATGCGGTTGACCTCCATATCCTCCACCAGGAGAACACGGGCTTTTTCTTCATCTTCCCAGCGCAAGGGTGCGCGTGCAGGCTCATGACGACGCGCCACGCCCTGGGTGAGCGGCAACTCCACAGAAACAACGGTACCTTTGCCCTTGGCCGTTGTGAGGGTTATGCTCCCGCCCATGGCATCCACAAACTTGCGGGCAATAGCGAGCCCTATGCCGGCACCGGCCTGGCTGCCCTCTCCTTGCGTTTCTTCGCATTCAAATGCCTCAAACGCCTTTGCGGCAAAGGACGGGTCCATGCCTATACCAGTGTCCGCAACCTCTATATGGTAACGCGCCAGAGACGTGGATGAAACCTTTCCTTTAGTGGCAGAAAGGGTAACCTTGCCCCCTGTGGGAGTGAACTTAGCGGCATTGGACAGCAAATTGGCCAGAACACGCTGAAATTTGCCGGAGTCCAGCAGTACCTGATCATCCACATTCTCAGTCTTTACAATAAATTCAAGGCCCTTGCCACGTATCATCTCGTTTGCAGCATCTGCGGCCTTACGGATTTCTTCGGCAAGGCTCACGCTGGCAGGTGAAAGTTCCACGCCCTTGGCGTGGATCTGGCCTATTTCCAGCACCTCATCCATCAGGGTGAGCATCTGTTTGCCGGCGTCCTGAATGCGCCCCAGGTCCTGTCGGACCTTGTCAGCATCCCACATATGGCGCAGTGCGAGTGACGCATAGCCCATGATGCCATTCATGGGCGTGCGCAGGCCGTGTGACATGCTGGCGAGAAACGCGTCTCTGGCCTCGCGCCAGCGTTTTTCCTTGAGCATGCCTTCCGTGGCCTGGCGCGCTTCTTCCTCTGCTTTGCGCCTGGTCGTGATGTCATGCACAAACATGTAGTAGATACCGCAGCCGAGGCTTTGGTCTTGTAGGAAGCCGCCTTCAGCCTCAAGCCAGATGGTTTCTCCATCTTTGCGGGCAAGGCGGAAATCTACCTGACTGAAATTTCCGGAGTGCTCGCGTGACTGTTTTGCAATGGCAGCCTGCACACGCTCCAGATCTTCATGGAGTACAAGGCCTTTGAATGCGCCGTTGCAAAGCGTGCGCAGTTCATCCTGCGTTGCGCAGCCGGCAAGCTCAGCCATGCCGTCGCTGGCACAGAGAATGTTTCCGTTATCCGCAGTAAAAGCGAGGAAACCGCCTGGGATGTAAACCGCTATAGAATTCAGGTCGGACAGTGCCGTGGGCTTTTTCATATGACCTCCTTCTTTCACGCCTACACGGTTTTACGTGGAATATCAACCGCAGAGCATGTGCAGCGCCTCTTGCTAAGATACAGGAACGACATTATATGTAATGGCGTCGAGGAACATTCGCCTGCAAAAGCCTCCACTGGCAGTGTAGGTGGTGCATAATTTTTCTTAGGAGGAAACCATGCCTTTTACCCATAGTGTCGCCAGAAGCGAGATGGCAACAAGTGTCGTTTCTGCCTATATGCGGCAAGTGTATCAGTGGATGACCGCCGGCCTGGCTCTGACCACCGTGATTTCGTACGGTGTGGCCACCTCGCCTGCACTGCAGGCAACCATTTTTGGCAATGCCATTGTGCCTATTGTCCTGCTGGTGGCCCAGCTTGGTCTGGTCATTGCGCTGTCTGCCGCTGTGCACAAAATGTCTGCAGGCACGGCCACGGGTCTTTTTTTGCTATATTCTGCACTGACGGGTGCCACGCTCTCTTCTATTTTTGTGGTGTACCCCATTGCCTCCATTGTCAATGCCTTTCTCACAACCACGGGCATGTTTTTGGCAATGAGCGTCTATGGTAGCACGACCAAGCGCGACCTTACTGCCATGGGCAGCTTTTTGTTCATGGGCCTCATTGGTCTGTGTATTGCCATGGTGGTGAATCTCTTCTTGCAGAGCAGCATGATGGACTTTGTCATCAGCTGCGTTGGTGTGCTTATTTTCACAGGCCTTACGGCCTATGACACGCAAAAGCTGCGTCAGTTCGGCGAAGGCGCTCCCTTGAACGACGGCACGGCGGTACGACGCGGGGCCATTCTTGGTGCGTTGACACTGTACCTTGACTTCATCAATCTCTTCCTCATGCTGCTGCGCCTCTTTGGCAGCAACCGGGATTGAGTCTTTTGTATACCTTTCACTGACTGATGAACACATGGGGGCGAAAGGCGCGGCCTTTTGCCCCCTCGTTCTGTGCCTCATGAAAAAATCATTCAAGCACCATCACAGTGTCGGCGCGTACTCCGGCTTCCCCTCACCGGAGGAAGTGCTTACTGCCATGGCTGCCCAGTCCCGACCCCTGAGACTGGATGCATTGTTGCGCATTCTGGGGCTGGCTCGCCGCGAACGTTATGACTTGGATAATTTGTTGGCCGGCCTGCAAGCAGAAGGCCGTTTGCTGCGTTTGCGCGGCGGCCTCTGGATCAGGCCGGAACAGTTGCGGCAGCTCACGGGACGTTTTACTGCCCTGCGCGACGGCGGAGGCTTTGTTACGCCCATGAGGCTTGAGGCTGATGGTCGTAACCATGCACGGTTTTTAGCCAGTCAGCATGACATTTATATTCCAGCCACACAGACGGGTGGCGCATGGCATCAGGATGTGGTGCGCGTGGCCCTCGCGCCTGGCAGTCGGCGCGGTCCCTCACCTGAGGGCCGTATTATAGAGGTGCTGGAGCGCGGACTGCAGGAGGTGCCCGCTCTGGCAGGGCAGCGTGCGGGGCGTATGTTGTTTTGCCGTCCGGCTGATAGTCGTGTGCCCGTGCAGTTTCGCGTGGAGCTTACTGCAGAGGCACCTGCGCCGGGTACCCTGGTACTGCTTGCACCGCTGGAGGAACTGGCTTCTGACCTGTGGTCGGCTCGTATTCTGAGCGATTATGGGCGGGAAGACGATGTGGTCGTGCAGGAACAGCTCGTCAAGTGCAACCATGAAGTGCCGCGTGACTTCCCGCCAGGTGCGCTGGCCGAGGCAGGTGCGCTGCCCGCTGCACCGGAGCCGGGAGACCTGGGCGACAGGGAAGATCTGCGCACATTGCCCTTTGTGACCATTGACGGTGCAGATGCGCGAGATTTTGACGACGCTGTCCACGTGGCAGCCCTGCCCGATGGCGGCTGGCGTTTGCAGGTGGCCATTGCCGATGTGAGCCACTATGTGCGACCGCATGGCCAGGGGTATGGCGGGGCCCTGGACAGGGAGGCGCAGACGCGTGGTAATTCCTGGTATTTTCCCACTTCAGTGGTGCCCATGCTGCCCGAGGCCCTGAGCAATGGTCTGTGCAGCCTCAAGCCTGGGGAAGACAGACTGGTCGTGCTCGTGGAAATACCTTTTTCTGCCACAGGACATCCTGGCCAGCCCCGTTTTGCTCTGGCAGTGTTGCGTTCTGCCGCCCGGTTGACCTACGATCAGGTCAAAGCCTGCCTGCTGGATGCAGACAGGGAAGCCCGGGCAGCCCTGTGCCGGGAGAATGCGCGTGGGGAAGAGGTGCTGGCCATGCTGGCCCGGGCCTTTGCACTTTATGCCAAACTGCGTCATATGCGTCAGGCGCGTGGCAGCCTTGATTTTGACATTCCCGAGGCAGCCTGGCGCCTGGACGAAGCTGGCCGCGTGGCCTGGTTTGGCACCCGTGTGCGGCATGACGCCCACCGTCTTATTGAGGAATTCATGATCGCTGCCAACGAGGCCGTTGCGCGGCATTTGCAATCACTGGACATACCCTTTCTCTACCGTGTGCATCCCGTACCCGAAGCCGAAAAACTGGAACATCTGCATGCCATGCTCACGGCAGCCGGCCTGGACATTCCGCCCAGGCAGCCCGGCACGGCGTTTATGCATTCGGTCCTCACGGCTGTACGTGGCACTGCCGGAGAATACCTTGTCAACCGCCTGTGTCTGCGCGCCATGCCGCAGGCCCGTTACCAGCCTGAAAACGAGGGCCATTACGGCCTGGGCTCGCATGCGTACTGCCATTTCACGTCACCTATACGGCGGTATGCAGATCTGCTGACCCACAGGGCGCTCAAGGCAGCTCTAGGCAAAAGCGTTGGGGCATTGCCCGCAGGGCAAAGGCTGCTGCGCATTGGTGATGCGCTCAACCGCTGCGAGCGTGCAACCATGGCCTGTGAACGCGAGATGGAGCGTCGTCTGGGCTGCCTGGCACTGCTACCCCGCGTGGGCAGACAGTTCAGTGGCGTCGTTTCGGGCGTCATGGATTTTGGCATTTTTGTGGAACTGGCCCACATGCCGGTGGAGGGCATGATCCGCATCGAAGACCTTGGTGGGGACTGGTACGATTTTGATGTACACGGCTGGCGCCTTGTGGGACGGCATTCCGGCGTTATCTGGCATATGGGACAACGTCTGGACGTGCTCCTTGCCGAAGTCAGCCTGGGGCGGTTGGAAATACGCCTGCTGCCGCTGAACCTGCCCAGGGCATTGCATAAGGGTACATCCTGCCGTGCACTCCGTACTGCGGCTTCACGTCCCGGCAGGAAGGGGGCAGTTCCTGGGCAAGCTGACGATGGACGTGCCCGGGCACACGGCAAAAAACGCGATATGTGCAGGGCACAACTGCAATCCGGGCATCGCAGGCAGGGGGGACGTTGATGGGCCTGCTCTCTGCACGGCAGCGCATGGGGGCTGCGGCCCTCATTCTGGCAGCCAGCACCGTTCTTTCCCGCCTCATGGGGCTTGTGCGGGACAAGATTATCTCCTGGCAGTTTGGCGCAGGAGGCGAGGCTGACATGTATTTTGCCGCCTTTGTGGTGCCGGACATCATCAATTACCTGCTGGCAGGGGGCTTCATGTCCATCACCATCATCCCCCTGCTGACCCGACGTTTTCAGGAAGATGCCGACGACGCCTGGCGCTTTTTCTCCTGCGTGTTCTGCTGGATGGCCACGGCCGCAACCTTGCTGACCTTTGCGGGCATGGCAGGGGCCGGGTATCTGGCTCGCCTGGTGGCACCAGGCTTTACGCCGGAGCAGTGGCAGCGGCTGGCCTTTTTTATGCGCATCATTTTACCGGCGCAGATATTCTTTCTCTGCGGGGCCTGCATTACGGCCCTGCTTTTCATGCGGCGGCAGTTCCGTGTGCCGGCCCTGGCCCCGCTCATCTACAACGGGTCCATCATCCTTTTGGGCCTTGCCTTGCCGGCCCTGGCCCACACACCCCCGGTGCGGGCAGTTTTACCTGCGTCCTTGCTGGCCCACATGGACGGCATGACCGGCTATTGTGTAGGGGTGACACTGGGGGCGGCCCTGGGCACCTTCGTTATACCGCTGCTAGTAGCTGCCCGACAGGAGCTGCGCCTCAGCCTCATATGGCGGCACGCGCTCATGGGCAAATTTTTGCTGACGGCTCTGCCGCTCATGCTCGGGCAGACCGTCATCATGCTGGACGAGCAGTTTTTGCGGGTTTTTGGCAGCCTGGTGGGGGATGGCGCGGTGAGCCTGCTCAATTACGCACGACGCATCACGCAGGTACCTGTAGGCCTGGTAGGGCAGGCAGCAGCCGTGGCCTCTTATCCTTTTCTTGTTTCACTGCTGGCCAGGGGTGAGAGGGAGCGCTTTGACGCCACCCTGCGCACGGCCCTTGCGGGCAGCATCGGACTTATCATTCCCTGCGCTCTGTGCATGGTCGCTACTGCCTGGCCTGTTCTCGGCGTCATCTTTCAGGGGGGGCGTTTTGGAACGGCCGAAACCCTGGCCACTCTGCCGCTCACACGCATCATGCTGGCTGCCACGCCCTTCTGGATACTCTACATGGTGCTGGTACGTGCCTACTATGCCCACGGCGACACCCTTACCCCGGCGGTCACGGGGACGATTATGACCCTGTGCTGCCTGCCGTGTTATTACTGGTGGGCCGTGCCCCGTGGGGCATGGGCCATTGCCGTGCTTTCCGGTGTCAGTGTGGCCTGTTATGTACTTTGGCTGACGGCTATCTGGTGCCGTCGCCAGGGTACTGGCGCGTTGACGGGCCTGACAGGGCTTGCTCTGCGCGTGACGCTGATTTCTCTGCCTGCCACGGCGGGGGCCTGGTATTGTGCGGAGACGGCCATGCAGAGGCTCTCCCTGTCTCCTATTGTAACGGCAGGCGTGAGTCTGGCCCTGGGCGGAACGGTCTTTGCCGTGCTGTTTGTGCCGCTGGCTGTGCGCTGTGCGCCCGAGGTGCTGCAACCCGTGCTGCGACGTCTGCGGCGAGAGTAGGGGGCTCAGAACAGATGCCGCGCTAGATGCAGCACATCTTCCCGTAGGAACAGCCATGCCGCAGCCACAATACAGACCAGCAGGCAGAATTCTCCAGGGCTGCCCGTGGCACAGAGCCTGAGTGAGAGCTTGGGCTGCCGTGAAAAGGGCAGTACGGGCACGCCCGTGGGCGTAAGCATGTCCAGCAGCACATGGCTCAGGCCTCCCAGCCCCAGGCCCAGTACGATTTCGCGTACTGCACTGCCCAGGCCGGATGCGGAGAGCGCAGCCGCACACAGCACGAGCCACCAGCCGCACCAGTGTGTGGTACCCCGATGCACTGCGTTGAACAGTCGTTGCCGCCCGTGTCGTGTGGGCGCCAGTCCGGCAAGGCGCTGGTCCAGTATGTCGGGCAGCACGGCCCCTGCGCACATGGCCGCAAGTCCGGCCAGGGGCAGGCGCAGTGCAAGGCCGGCTGATACGGCAGCGGCCTGGTGGGTGATCCATTTCATGGCCTTTTCCCCGGCATTGTGGCGGTTCGTTGTGCAAGCACATAAACAGGGCGGTAGGTCAGCCGCATTCCTTTTTCGTCGCTGTAGCTGGCTGCATAGTCTTTGACAAAAGCCGCATAACGGCGCGTATTCCAGCCTACAGGTTTACTACAGCCCGTTACTCCTGTTTCCCGTAAATGTGTGAGCACATCCCTTGGTGTCGCGAAGTGGAGTACAATGCTGCTTTCTTCCAGCGTAAGGATATCAAAGAGCGGGCTCAGTCTGTAGCGCAGTTCTTGCGCGTTGGCATAGTGCAGACCCACGCCCGTAAGTCGTGTAAGTTCTCCCAGGGTGCCTGGTAGAAAACTGCTGAAGGCAAGCATACCCCCAGGTCGCATATAGTGCGCACACCGAGCAAACAGACTGTCCAGATCGGAAAACCACTGAAAGGTTGAAGCACTGACAATGGCGTCGTAGGGGGCGCCCCAGTCCACGACCATGGCATCCCCTTCTAAAAACACGATGCCATGTGGCAGGCCATGCAGGTAGCGCGTCAGTTGTGGGCTTAGATACACGTCATTCAGCGTTAACGTGCTCGGTTGTGCGGCAAAGAGATGACGCGTCAGCATGCCTGTACCTGCCCCGATTTCCAGCAGGCGCACGCCGGGCTGTATATGATCTGCAATCATGTGCCATAAATGTGCCGCCACGGTTTTCTGCACCTGGGCTTGAGCGTCATACGTGGCGGCAGCACGGCGAAAGCACTTTTGCAGTGTTGTGACGTCCACAGCTTATTCTCCCACAAAGGGCAGATCGGGCAGATAGTGCGGTTCGTCCAGCTCTACACAGGGAGTGTCGGCCCAGGCTCGCCGCAGATTGGCTATGGGGAAGATTCTGTCCTTACGCGAAAGCACGGCCAGATCCCAAGCCGTGTATGGCTGTGAAGGCGGCCTTGCGGCAAAGGCTTTCACGGCGGCCAGTTCGTCCCTGAGGGAAGTAAGACTTCTCGCTGGCATGTGGGCTGTGAAATCAGCGTAGTAACGCCCGCACATTCGGCGTGTGAAACGTTCCAGCACGGATGCTGCCGCTTCGCCCGTGAGGGCGCATAGCGTGGCGTCGTATACGGCAGTGGGTATGCCGCGTGTGTCATCCACAGGGAACAATGTGCCATTGATGGCCACGGTGCGTGTTATGGGCAGGTTGGTGGCAGCCAACGCCACGGAAGCGGCATATACCCCTAGCGACCATGCCCATACCTGTACTGCGGCGTAGCCCGAACATACCGGCAGGGGCAGTTGCATGTCTGTGTAGTCATAACACAGGGCAACATCACAGTGCCGCACATGGGCAGACTGCCCTATCCAGGCAAAGGGCCTCGCATCCATGCCCCAGCCCGTAAAGAATACTGCCAGGGTGGAGGCACCCCGCTGTGCGAGCATGGTACACTTCATAGCCAGGGGGCAAGACTTGCGGCCAGGGCCTGTACCTGTGCTGTTGTGACTGCCGCTGTCAGGGAGATACGCAGGCGCGATGTTCCAGGGGGAACGGTGGGGGGGCGTATGGCCGGCACATGAAAGCCCTGATCTTGCAATGCTCTCGCGGCATCCAGGGTGCGCTGGTTGTCGCCAAGAATTACGGGTATGATTTGGGATGGTGCAGCGCTGGGGGGCGTATGGGGCAAGGCAGTATGCAGCCAGCGTGACATGTCTGCCAGGTGCTGTCTGCGGGCAGCAAAGTCTGTTTCGTGCATTTTGTGCAGGATGAAGCGGCTCCATGCCAGGTTGATAGGGGGCAAGGCAGTGGTAAAGATGAAGGGCCGCACGGTGTTGACCAGATAGTCGCGCAGTGCCGCACTGCAAACGATAAAGGCCCCCAACGAGGCCCATGCCTTGCTCAGTGTGCCCATGATCACATCCACTGTCTGCGTCAGGCCAGCCTGCGCGCAGCAGCCCAGGCCGTTCGCGCCGCGCACTCCCACGGCATGCGCCTCATCTATATAGAGGTGCACCTTGGGAAAGGATTGCTTGAGTCGGGCCAGTGCCTGCAGGTCACAGCAATCTCCGTCCATGCTGAAGATGGACTCCGTGACAATCCAGATGGCCGCATAGTGTGGGTGCTGCTCCTCCACTAGGCCGGCAAGCTGTTGATAATCGTTGTGGCGGTAGCGCAGCACACGCCCGGCGCACAGCCGCATGCCGTCGATGCAGCTGGCATGGATACGTTTGTCAGCCAGAAGAAGGGTGTTTTTACCACACAGAGCGGGCAGAATACCCTCGTTGGCATGGTAGCCGCTGCCGAAAACCAGGGCTGCTTCTGCGCCGTAGGCATGCGCCAGTTCGTGTTCAAAGGCTGTATGTTCGTCACAGGTACCCGTGAGCAGCCGTGACGCACATGCACCAAAGCGCAGGGTCGCCGGGTCGTGGTTGGCCCAGAATTCCTGACGCAGTGCCATGTCTTCGCCAATACCGAGATAGTCGTTGGAACTGAGATTGACAAAAGACCTGCCCGCCGCTTGTGCCTGTCGGCGGGCGGCATCCACGTTGTACAGTGTGCGCAATGTTCCTTCGCGGAGCTTGTGCTCCATCAGTGTCGCATAAGGCATTGTGTGCTCCGGCTTACCTATCCGCAGCGGGAGAAACCGCAGGTCGGGCAGATCAGGCAGCCCTCCTGAAAGACCAGTTCCTCCCCACATTCCGGGCAGGTCTCCTTTTGCAGATCGTTGACATCGCCCGTATGCTCGTTTTTCAGATAACGGCGTTCCAGCACCCAGGCTATGGCATCGGGGATGGAAAGCAAGAGCCCTTTGCGGCGGAAGACGGGGTGTTCGCCGCCAATGCCCTTGATTTGAGCCACTACGTCGCGCACATGTACGCCGGAGCGCAGGGCCAGTGATACCAGACGGCCAATGGCCTCGGCCTTGGCCGTGATGGAGCGGCCCGACTTGCCGATGGTGGCAAAAACCTCAAAGGGGCGGCCATCCACCTCATTGACCGTGAGATACATGACGCCGAGTCCCGTGGTGACACGTTGGGTAAAGCCCTGCACGATGTCTGGCCGTTCGCGCACGCCCGATGTGACAGCCGTGGTCGTGGCAGCAGCCGCATCCATGGATTTTTGCCCCTCGCCGGTGGCCAGCACCTGCACGCTTTTGCAGCCGTCGCGGTACACGGTGACGCCCTTGCAGCCTTCCTTGTAGGCCAGCCAGTAGATATGGTGGATATCCTGCTCTGTGGCGCTGTGGGGCAGGTTTACGGTTTTGGACACGGCATTGTCCGTATGGCGCTGGAAGGCGGCCTGCATGCGCAGATGCCATGTGGGTGCGATGTCCATGGCAGTGACAAATACCCTGCGCAACTCTGCGGGGAGGTGATCCATATCGTGAATGGAGCCCTTGGTCACCACGCTGTCCATGAGTTCGTGGCTGAACAGTCCAGCCTCCGTGAGGGCTGCTTCAAAATAGGGGTTGACCTCCACAAGATGTTCACCGTCCAGAATGTTGCGCGTGAAGCACAGGGCAAAGAGCGGCTCCACCCCGGAAGAGCAGCCGGCGATGATGGACAGTGTGCCCGTGGGTGCAATGGTGGTAACTGTGGCATTGCGGTAGGGGCCGAGCCCCTTGGCCGCATAGGTTGAGGTGCCGTACGCGGGAAAGGGACCGCGCTCCTGGGCAAGCTGTGCTGAGGCTTTGTGCCCCTCGTCGTTGATAAAGCCCATGATGCGTTCGCCGATATCGAGCCCCTGCTGTGAGTCGTAGGCCACACCCAGCTGGTAGAGCAGGTCGGCAAAGCCCATGATGCCCAGACCGATCTTGCGGTTTTTGCGTACGGTTTCGGTGATGCGCTCCAGGGGAAAACGCGAGGCATCAATGACATTGTCCAGAAAACGCACAGCCAGATGCGTGATGCGGCGCAATTCCTCCCAGTCAATGTGCGCTGCCGGGTCGTCGTCACGGCAGTGTCCGGCTATATAGAAACGGGCCAGGTTGATGGAGCCCAGGTTGCAGGCCTCGTAGGGCAGCAGGGGTTGTTCGCCACAGGGGTTGGTGGATTCGATTTCGCCCTGGTCCGGCGTGGGATTGTCGCGGTTGATGCGGTCCAGAAAGACAATGCCCGGGTCGCCCGATTGCCAGGCTTTTTTGACCAGCAGGTCAAAGATGTCGCGGGCGCGCAGACGTTGCTTTACTTCGCCGGTATGCGGCGCCACAAGGTCATAGGGTTCGTCGTGTTCCACGGCGTGCATGAAGGCTTCTGTCAGCCCTACGGAGAGGTTGAAGTTGTTGAATTCGCCTTCCTTTTCCTTGGCGCTGATAAATTCGAGAATGTCCGGATGGTCCACGCGCAGAATGCCCATGTTGGCACCGCGGCGCGTGCCGCCCTGTTTTACCTGTTCCGTGGCCGTATTGAAAATGCGCAGGAACGAGACCGGGCCGGAGGCCACGCCTCCGGTGGAACCAACGCGGCTGGCTTTGGGCCGCAGACGGGAAAAGGAAAAGCCCGTGCCCCCGCCCGATTTGTGTATCATGGCTGCGTACTTTACGGCGTCAAAAATTTCTTCAATGGAATCTCCCACGGGCAGTACAAAACAGGCGGACAGCTGTCCCAGTTTGGTACCTGCATTCATGAGCGTGGGGGAATTGGGCAAAAATTTCCAGCAGGTCATCATGTCGTAAAACTCGCGGGCCAGCTGTGCCTCCGTATAGGGGGAGCGGTCGTACTTGGGTTCTTCTGCGGCAATGGCAGCAGCCACGCGCCAAAAGAGGTCGCGCGGCGCCTCTGTCAGCGCATTGTTGGCATCCCTGTGCAGATAGCGTTTTTCCAGAACAACCGCGGCATTGGCCTTGACAGCAGGTTCGGGCAGATCATTGGGCATTTCAAGCATGCAGTATATTCCTTGGCGTTGTAGTGATATCGGTAACGGTAATACTTGCGAACAGGTCGGCAGCATACACGAAATTGTTCCGGGGAAAAAGCGCCCTCTTGCCCTGACGCTCCCAGCCCGGCATAGTGCAGGAAATACAGGGCCCTGCGTGCAGACGCGGGGCACAACCAGAGGAGACAGATATGAAGAATACGGCAGCCATAAAAAAACGCAGGGCCAAGAAAAAGGGAAACA
>JAFTDG010000022.1 GCA_017454325.1 Desulfovibrio sp.
CGCTGTTTAACCTGCTAAGCAAAATGAACTGAACCCTTTGAATTGGGATTATCCGCTTCGGAAATTTGCCCATGCTGAATGGTGACTGGGGCCGCAACTAGTAAAGAGGTTACATATAGCACAAAAAACATCAAAAAAATACAAAAATACCGCATATCACCCTCCACAGCTAGCATTATCCAGCTTTCACGGTTAAGGTCACCTGTAAACCCGCAGTATAAAAAATAATACTATTGCTGGTTAAAGATAGCTCAAATAGACCGCTATCTGCAATGCCATTCCCCCCAGTGAATATTTGTTATTCCCTCTAGATGCGCAGACTCGTCATGATGTCTGAAATGCGGGCCTTGGTAAAAAGCAGATAGGAAAGAATAAGTTCTCCAGAGTTTACGGTCGAGGTAATATACAAGGGGTCATAGGTACAAATACGGTTCATGTAGTCCATGGCCACAGACATATTTTCCTCATTGTTCTTAGCCTTGATTTCAGGGTACAACTGGTACAAGGCATAGAGAAAATCCCGCATAACGAGTACCATACCCTGAATTTCATAAATGCGATTGTCCAGTGTATAAAATGGAATATCCTGTGCATTTTCCAGCAGGCCCTGAGCATAGCCCAGCATGTTTTCACCTATCAACAGCTGCAGGGATGCGTAAATGTCATCTGTACGGCAGTTGTAGACGCCCTTGCCCTGGTCCAGGCTGTTCTTGTACTGTTCTATAAGATTAAGGCCTTTGGTATAACTGCTTTCAGCTGAAGGAAACCAGAATTTGCGCGGATTCAACGTAAAACAGTTGAGTCGTGCCTGATACAGGAATTCACTCTCCCTATCACTGGTTCCCAGTTTGGCAATCTGGGTGGAATAAATATCGACCAGGAACTTGGTGGCGTGATAGACTCCGTACTGACGATATGCACGGTTGTCGAGCACAAAACGGTTGAACAGGATGTCGTTGATGGACCAGCCAAATGTGGAATGCAGCTCATAGCGCATCTGGCTTGTTATGGCGTCAATGAGCTGTTTCCCCTTTTCATTGTCTGACAATGCCGGGGCTTCAGAGGCAATGGTGCAAGGGGATGGAAACGTTGTCCTGTCCATAGCTGCATACAGCCGTTGGGCACCCCAGAAAACAAGCAACAGCGCAATAAAAATGGTGCACTGCACAAATAGCGTATTCCAAACAATACGTAATTTGAGCAATAACGGAATTTCTGGAAATTTCATCACCATATCCTTCACTCTACACCTGGCGGCATTCTGTCATACACTTTCACAAAACAACAAGTACGGCTGTGAGCGCCCACATTGCCCTACTACAACAGTAAATATCGCGGGACGCTCACATGTAAAGCGATGGATCAAAAAACCTGTTTCATCTGAGGAGCGGCAAGATAGGCTACAAGGTCTGCCTCTTCCTGTGTATAGCCTTTCGCTCCGAGGCGTGCGTTAGCCAAACGTTTGCCAAGCTCAACCGCAGGCTGATCCAATGGGTTGATGCCCATAAGCCATCCTGTAAACAGCGTTGCCGCCTCCAAGAGCATCATGAGAGCCCCCGCAGCACGAGGCCCGCTGTCACCCATCTGCACATGCAGCAAAGGCACCCCATTCTTACACAAAGCCATGCGAGTACCCAATGCCTCAGCCTCCAGCAGGCTGCCAAAAGGCTTTCCTTTAAGCCAAGACCACTTGTCAGGCACATCGTCACCAAAAACACGTCCCTGCTCCTGCCCTTCACTGGTCAGGAAAATGCACCCCTTATTGCGTGGACCACTCAAAAACATCTGGTTGATGGAATGCTGGTCAGTTACGCCTGTGGCCGGCACGGGTTGCGTCCCCTGGCCTTCCTTGCCCAGACTTTCGGCCCAAAGCTGTGCGAACCAGTCACCGTAAGCTGCCCACTGTGGGATGTAGCAGAAAAAAATCAACTGGCTGTATGCGTGATCTTCCAGGGCTTTAGCCCAGCAAGCCAGCGCAAACGAAGGATGCTCAACAACATTCTCTGGTGATTCTGCCAAGGGCCTTGCCACAGAGGCGGCCCCATCCAACAGCGCATGCCAGTCGATGCCCAGAAAAGCGGCAGGCAACAGGCCCACGGCTGACAATGCCGAATAGCGTCCACCCAGATAATCCGGTACCTCCAGAGAGGCAAGGCCATGCTTTCCGGCTTCCTCTCTGAGGTAGCCTTTGGCAATATCAGTAACAACTATCATATGCTCGCGCCAGGCTTCTCCCATAGATGCACGCAACCAGTCTCGCACCAAAAAATATTGGGACAACGTTTCAATAGTGCCACCCGACTTGCTGATACACACCACCATGGTTTCAGCAGGAGAGAGGGCAGAAAGCAGCGCCTCAAACCGTTCGGCACAGACATTGTCAGCTATCCACAGCCATGGCCCGGTGTGTCCAGGGGTATCCTGACCAGGTGCAAAGGCCTGCTGTATGGCACGCGCACCAAGGGCTGAACCACCTATCCCCAGTACCAGCATATGTTTGCAAGCACGTACCCGTGGCAGCAATGGGGGCAATTCTGCCTCCAGACGTGCTCTGTAGGGCATCGTCAAAAATGGCAATTCCCCTGAAGACGTTTCACGGGCAAGACGTTGGGCCACTTCCCCGGCACGGGCCTTCAAAGGGTCTGCATCCGTAAGGGCCAACCTGTGTGTATACGCTCTGGACCATTCAAGTGTATGGGGCATGATAATCTCCTGTGACGGCTTGCGGCAAACGCAAATTGTTGCCGCATTACAAAAGACGCAAGGGTTTAGGGGCAAAAAAACGACGTCTGACCTCTAAATATGTGACAGGGCGCACACCAAAACGAAAGCTCCACAGCACACAGCCTTCACGAGCGACACAGCTCCTCACCTCTCCCCTTGCTCCAGCACAATACATACATTGCCGGCGTATTGCCCGCAGTGCCTGACGAGAGGATTCCTTCACAGTAGGAAGACCGTTTTTCTCCTGCAAAAAAAGGCGCCACTCCCACAAAGGGCACTGGCTGTCGCCGCATGCTCGCACGCTGCGAGCAGACCCACCCTGACATTCAAGACAGAACCGCCGTATGACCAGGAATGGCGCACGAAGCCCTTGCCCCATTGTGCGCGACCTTGCGGCATCACCCATCAATCTACGGCTTTTCCGCAACATTTCTTATATTTCTTGCCACTGCCACAGGGGCAGGGATCGTTCCGGCCTACCTTGGGGCCGTCTCTGTGATAAGCCGCAGGCTTTAACGGCACACCATCTACATAGTACACTTTTCCATCCTTACGCTGAAAAAAACTGCGCTCGCCCAGCTGGCGCAGCCCATCCAGCTCATAATAGGCGTAAAACTCTACCACATCAAAGCGTTCGCCCTTTTCTCCCGCAGGCACATCCTGCGCTACAGAACGAATATCTAAACCAAGCCAGTGGACATCCCTGGCAGTTTCAGAAATTGTGTCAACGCTGATGTTCTCTCGATACTCAGGATGCGTACTCTCTACCAGCCACTGATACCGCTGCAGTACATAGGCTGTATAGCGGGAGCGCATCAATGTTTGCGCATCAGCTGGCCAAGCATTGCCCGTTATATAGGGGATACAGCAATCTTCTTGCAAACGGCCACTGCCACATGGACACAAATCGGACATACAAAAAACCTTGTGTTGAAATCAGACTAACGGCACGGTACTAGCATATCTTATGACAAGTGCACCGGCAAGCATTACAGGCTGGACATCTCAAGCTCTGGGGTCAAGGCAGGCGCACATGCCATACCAGTATACCAATGTCCCCCCATTTTTTCCTGGGAATAAACGTTGCTTCAGCCCTGTTGTGGATGAAGCAGAACAAGACATCCCTTGGCAACATTATACGCAGTATCTGCCATCCGCATTTCAAGTGTCCCCTTGCGAACGGCTGTGATGTGTGCCCTGCCTGTAATCTCACCCCTGGAATTCAAGACAGCACACTGAGCGCCAGGCGCCGGTGCACGCTGCCCATACAGCAGGCACCAAAGACAGACATTACGCCCCTCTCGTCGCACCATCACTACCTCTCCACAGCCAAGAGCTCTAAGCTGCCGGATATGACGCTGCCCCAGCAGGAAAACCACAAGCCCTGTACTCAGCCCCACAACACAAAAACCAGCAGCAAGCATAAAGGGATTCTGACCAACGAAACGGCGGATACAGGAAAAGGAAGCCGCCCGCATGTCATCAGCGTCAGCATAGATACGCACCGGGTAACGCTGCACGGCACTGCCTGGTGTGCCACGGAAACGCACATGCAAAATGTACCGCCCAGGTCGGGCACCTGCATCAGCCAGGACCTTGCCCCGCCACATGCCGCTGCCAAAAATGTATCCAGTAAAAAAACCGTCAAAAGAAAAAGAGAGAGAGGCTTCTTCCGGTGAAAAACGTGTCAAAATATCCCCGGAAGCTGGATTTCTGATAGCAATAGGGCCAGAAACAGCCACAGATTCGCCAGGAAGGAGTTCGAGCAAATTCGCCTCATTGCGTCGCAGCGCCTGTAATCCATCAAGCACACACCCAAGAGCTAGAGCAAGCAACAGGGCGCAAAGCGTCCCCCACCAGTGCTGACGCTTGGTGGTCAGCTGGCACTGCTCCCATTGAACACAATCAGTTACTCCTTCCACAGTGCTTCCTTTACACTATACTAAATGCATCAATGCCGTTCACTGCGCAGTGGCAAAAATGGTGTATCTGATACACGCCAGTACACCAGTGATGGCCCCCGACCAGGAATGGAAACCATGCTCTGGTATTCAGCGGGGAATTTACGACGTACTATGCGTGTCAACAAAAATGCCAAACCCCATAGAGGCACAATGAGACCGAAAAACCAAGCACAAAAAACAAGTTCTACCGCACCGGCACTGCGTGATGCCTGATACATGGCCCAAAAAAGTGCCACAATCATAAAAATGTTCGCAACAATGCGGATAATGCCAATATACAATGCCTGACGGTAGCTGTTCATGTATCCTCCCGAAGTAAACCTGATATCCTATCGAGAATAGGGTCCAAGGCACTCCGTTCCAGTATGTAACCGGCGGGGCCGGCAAAATGCCAGGCCCCGCCGGTTACATAGCAAAAAACGCTGTCAAAGACTACTTTCTCTTATAGATGCTGGTCTTGGTGCAATTCATGATTCGCAGAGCCTGATCCTTAGATGCGGTGAGGAAGGCCACACGGAGTTCGTTACCAAATGTCCAGGCAGCATCATCAAAGTTCTTGGCTTCAGAAGGAATCTTGAAAGTGAGCAATGCCTTCATGCCAGCTGCATAAATAGTCACTGTCTGCTGGCTCTTGTCTATGACAGGGAATGTCTTGCCCTTGACCTTGGGATGCTTGGCATCAACGTTCTTTTCCACGTCTGTGAAATTGACGGCAAGTTTGACAACCTTATTGGCTGCCTTGTCATACATAAGCACAAATCCATTATCTGGATCAGCCGCCAGCAAGGCGCCGGTTTCAGGCGTTGGGCCCATGTCACGGGCAGCCACAGGTAATTTGTAGGTCAGGACCTGGGAGGATTCACTGTATGTGGCCTTACCGTCTTTGAGCGTTTCAGCCACTATGGTAGCCGTCTTGCCCTTTTCAAAGGCC
>JAFTDG010000003.1 GCA_017454325.1 Desulfovibrio sp.
GCAACATATATTGCGGGCAGAGTTGTCATTTTGCAAGGTGTGGATGCCATTGAGACAAGAAATGCCGAACTTGCCATGAGCCAGCTGCATCGGCATCTCCGTGCCATGGTGGCTCATGTCTCTGGCCTAACTGTCGATTGGGCCTGCTGGGATGATATGTATGACTATATACGTACGAGAAATGCAGATTTTATCGAAAAAAATTTTAACGAGCTTTCTCTTGAAAAATTGTTCATACATACTGCCGCTATATATGAGAAGGAAAATTGTCCTATAGTATTTACTACTACTGAAGAACGAGACAACAATAGTGATTTTGCTGCTACAGAATATACGTTATTCAATAAACTGACAAATAAAATGTATCGTGGTGATATAACAGAACTTTCTGGTTTTATAAATATACATGACAAACCTTTTGTTATAGCAGCGCATAGAGTATTTGACAGTAAAATGCAAAAGCAGTCACAAGGATTGCTCATACTCTTATCGGCTATCAGTGCAGAGTACATAGAAGAAACACGATATATGTCTGATTATGATTTTTCTATGCATCCTGCAAAAGTTTTTTCAGATATAAAAACGCTTGCGACGCATGAAACAGGATATAAAATCGTACAGGACGACACACAAATACATATTTATTCGGTACTCTATGATATCTTTGGCAATGCCGCTCTTTGTGTGGAACTTCGCCATGACCGTTCCATGGCGGCACTCGGCTTGAACCTGACACGCAAAAATTTCCTGCTCATGCTGGGGTTAGGACTCACCATCCTTTTATTAAGCTTCAGTATCATTCACCGGGCAGAGACACGCATTATGCGTCGCGAGGTAGCTTACAGACTGGGGCATGACAACCTCACCGGACTCGCCAACAAGTCGCTCATTCCCCAACGTGTAGGCATGATCCTGCAGCTAGCCCAGAACAAAGGCAGCATGGCTGCTGTGCTATTGATTCATTTGAACAGAATCAGGGAAGTCAATGACAGCTATGGCTATGACCATGGTGACCATATTATCAAGGAAGTTGCCTCAAGGCTCAGCCGTGTGATCTCCTCAGGATGTGTGGCACGCTCCGGAGGAGACAAATTCCTCATTGCTGCAGAAGGAGCACAAAAAGACCACTTTGAGGCACTGTCCCAGGCGGCACTGAATGCTTTGTTGCAGCCATTTCCAATCAACGATGACAACGAAGTACACCTGGGGGCAAACATCGGCGTTGCCTGCTATCCGACCAATGGCAAGGATAGCAGGCTGTTGATCCATCGGGCGGAACTCGCCATGTATGAAGCAAGGACACAGGGTGAAGATATCTACCTGTTCTTCACTGATGCCATGGAAGAAGACGCCTCGCGCAAGCTGAAGCTGGAAAGCGCGCTTTATGACGCCATAGAAAACAACGATCTCTCCGTGCACTACCAGCCCAAGGTCCGTGTCACAAGCAGGGATGTGGCAGGCTGTGAAGCGCTAGTACGCTGGTTGGGTAAAGACGGGAAATTCATCCCGCCCCCGTTATTTATTCCTTTGGCAGAAGAATGCGGTTTGGTGACGAAAATAGATATGTTCGTGCTGCGTATGGCCTGCCGCCAGATACGGGAGTGGCTCAAGGAAGGCATTGCTGTCCCGATTGCTGTAAACATGTCCACGCGCAGCATCCTTTCCCCTGGATTCAGTCGTGCCGTTATGCAGATTCTGCAGGAAGAATGCGTCCCCACATCCTTTATTGAACTGGAAATTACTGAAACCTGCCTTATGGCAAATCTCAATACGGCGCTTGACGTTATTGAGCAGCTGCACGCATATGGCATCCACTTCGCTCTCGATGATTTCGGTACTGGCTATTCTTCCCTGCAATATCTGAGCTCCATGCCCATCTCGTGCCTTAAAATCGATAAAAAATTTGTGGACGACATTTTCTCCGGCAAGAAAACCGCCCAATCCCTGATCAAAAGCATTCTCTCCCTGGCTGCTAATCTCGGCATGACCACGGTCTCTGAAGGTGTGGAAGATCGCAGGCAGCTTGATTTTCTGCTTGATAACGGAGCAAGCGTCATTCAGGGATATTTCTTTTCCAAGCCATTGAACGGTGAAGAGTGCACGATCTTCCTCCGCAACAGGAAAACGAGAATTGCCTCCGTTATGGAGTATCCCGCAAGTTGAGCCTGTTCAGATTCCCGGGACTGCCGTCCATCTTAGGCAGTTGATGTCTTTTTCATGGCTTGCGGCCGCCCGTTACTGCGCGCATGCATGCCATGGCCTGCCACGCCATGCCTGATTTTGTCAGCATGCACAAAACGTCTTGCAAAATGGGGCAATTCCTGCGGCACATCTGAGGCTGCATTGCTTTCTTTGCCATAAGCGACGTGTTTTTCGCCCGCTGTTTCAAGAGCGCTCCCCAGCCGCAGACTGAGGGCACGCATGAGAGATGCAAGGTCCACAAATTCTTTGTTCTGCTCCCCATCATACAGATGCCAAACTGTCCGGCTGCGAACCATTTTTCCGCCCGCAAGCTGACATTCACGCTTGCTCAAGGTTATGCACAGACGTTCCCCCGAAAGGATCAATACAAGCTCTGCGTCACATACACTCTGCTGGACGACCTGAACAGCTGAACTATCCGGCCCGTAGCCTGCAAGTTGCAAAAGGTCCTCTATGCCGGCTCGGGCTATACACAGATGCTCGCCAACAGTCATACGGTTCTGCTCTTCCCAGATTTCTTCCTCAGTCTGGCGGATGCGTTCCTGACTTCGCACACGATCATCCTCCAGAGTGACCGTTCCTCTTCGCCTGAGCCGCAGACTAAAAAGTATCGCTGCCACAAAGGTTGCCCCCCCAAGGGCAACCCATACCCATACCATCATGCTGCACGCTCCGGCTGTTATAATTCTTGTTACACAATCCAACACCACTCACAGTCTGTCAAGCATACTCATGCTGAAACTTCCCCTCCAGCCCCTTCCCTTTTGCTGGACAACCCTGTAACGTAGAAAAATACATGGAGACAGGAAATAAAGACGCTTTTTTCCCGCTTTCGTTCATCCGGCCGCCACGGGCTGGCCATACACTATAGGGAGATCACCATGCCTACTCCACTGGAAATGCAACGCACCTTCGCACTTGTTGGCACTGGCGGTTGCGGCAAAACGTCTCTGGCAGAAATGCTGCTGTACAGAGCCGGTGCCGTCAGCCGCATGGGCGCTGTTGAAGACGGCACCACATGCTTGGACTATGAACCGGAAGAAATACGCCGCCGGGGATCAGTGCAACCCGCCTGCGCAACATACCTCTGGAACAAGAACCGACATTTCCTACTGGATATCCCCGGCGATGGAAACTTTACGGGTGACATGGAATGTCTGCTCAAGGGAGTGGACAGTGTGGTTTTTGTGCTGGACGCCGTTGACGGTGTACGCCCCCTGGCAAAAAAATTTTGGGGCATTGTACAAGCCGCAGGACTGCCCGCCGCTATTGTGATCAATAAAATGGACCGTGATCGGGCAGACTTTCAAATGGCACTTGACGGTCTGGCAACGCTGGGCGTGAAACCCGTGGTGCTGCACCTGCCTATCCGCCAGGGCGAATCCTACGTTGGCGT
Source organism: Desulfovibrio sp. (assembly GCA_017454325.1). GTDB lineage: Bacteria > Desulfobacterota > Desulfovibrionia > Desulfovibrionales > Desulfovibrionaceae > Desulfovibrio. The sequence goes on from JAFTDG010000003.1 coordinate 3,599, forward strand.
AGTGGATATACTCACCAACACAGCCCATATGTTTGGCGAGGACGGTGCCACAGCTGAAGCAGGTGTCCCCGCTTCACTGGCAGATGATGTCGCCTTGCTGCGCGATGTCACCATAGAAAATATCGCAGAAAGCGACGAAACCCTTATGGAAAAATACCTGGAAGAAGGCAATCTCTCCCAGGAAGATCTCAAAACAGGGCTCAGGGCTGGTGTCGTCAAAGGAGAACTGACCCCGGTATTGACCTGCTCCGCGCTGGAAAACAAGGGAGGCAAAGCACTGCTTGAGGCCATCGAAAATCTGCTGCCCTCACCTCTCGACCGAGCTCCTTTCGTCGGGCAAGAGGGCACGGAGCGGGCCCCGGACGCCGAAGGCCCCCTGGCCTGTTTCGTCTTCAAGACACTTGCTGATCCCTTTGCTGGTCAGCTCTCGCTGCTGCGAATACTCTCTGGTACGATCAACGGGGATGCCACACTGAAAAACATGCGTAGTGAAGAAACCGAGCGCCTGGGCAACCCACTCTATATTCTAGGCAAAACACAGACGCCCTGCAAGGAACCCCTTGGCCCGGGTGCGCTGGTGGCCGTGGCAAAACTCAAGAACACTCGCACCGGGGATACACTCTGCGACGAAAAGAACCCCTTTGTGCTCCCCATGCCAGACCTGCCTCCTCAGCTCATCACCTATGCCCTAGCTCCCAAGGAAAAAGGTGAGGAAGACAAAGTCTACGCAGCAATGCAGCGTCTGTTGGATGAAGATATTACCCTGCGTCTGGGAAGGGACGAGGAAACCGGAGACATTCTGCTTTCCGGTATGGGGCAGCTGCACATTGAGCTTTCCGTGGAAAAGGCCAAACGTCGCTTCAAGGTGGATATTGTGCTCAAGACGCCCAAAGTGCCTTACCGCGAGACTGTCCGGGGCAAATGCCAAGTGCAGGGGCGTCATAAAAAGCAGTCCGGTGGACGCGGACAGTTTGGCGACTGCTGGATCGAGATGGAGGGTATGCCCCGTGGTTCCGGCTATCAGTTTGAAGATGCCATCGTGGGCGGAGCCATCCCGCGCCAGTATATCCCAGCTATTGACAAGGGCATTCAGGAAGCCGCAAGCCGTGGCTTCCTGGCTGGATGCCAGGTAGTCGATTTCCGTGTCAAGGTTTATGACGGCAGCTACCATACAGTGGATTCGTCCGAAATGGCCTTCAAGGTGGCAGGTTCCCTAGCGTTCAAGAAGGCTATGGAAACCCTCAAACCTGTCCTGTTGGAGCCCATTGTGCTCCTCACCGTTTCTGTACCTGACGAAAGCATGGGCGACGTCATCGGCGACCTTTCCTCCCGACGCGGCAAGGTCCTGGGCTCAGACTCCACAGCAGGGGTAACAGAAATCAAGGCACATGTGCCCATGAGTGAAATCCTGCGCTATGCCCCAGACCTGCGCTCCATGACGGGCGGACAAGGATTCTTCACCATGGAATTTGCCCATTATGAAGAAGCACCTCAGCCCGTGGCTGAAAAGGTTATTGCCGAACACAAGGCGCATACACAGGCACAATAACATCTGCATACTCTCCTTAGGGCAGTGCCGGGGCCTCGATGGCCGAGGCACTGCCTGTTTTATGCACCGCAATATTTACACTTGTGTGCCATTGCTTTTTACGACACTCTACCGCCATGCCGCATTTTCACATTGTCACCCTCTTCCCAGAATTTTTTACCTCTCCCCTGGCCACAGCCCTCATGGGCCGCGCCTGCGAAGCAAGGCTTGTAGAGTGCAGCTTCCACAATCCCAGGCAGTACAGCACTGACCGCCACCACCACGTGGACGACAGCCCCTATGGCGGAGGCCCCGGCATGGTCATGCAGGGGGAACCGCTGGCCCGCACTCTTCGTGACATTGCACATCCCGGTCGCATGCTACTACTCTCCCCGGCAGGACGTCCATTCACACAAAACCTGGCGCATGAGCTGGCACAAGCCAAAGATATAACCCTCATTTGTGGCCGCTACGAGGGCATTGACGCCCGCCTGGGACAGATATTTCCCCTTGAACCGCTCAGTGTGGGCGATGTTGTGCTTAACGGCGGGGAAACTGCTGCCCTTGCCGTGTTAGAAGCAGTGGCGCGGCTAGTGCCAGGTTTCATGGGCAAGCCGGAATCAGGTGATGATGAGAGTTTTGCCACAGGGCTGCTTGAATATCCGCATTATACGCGGCCAGAGACTCTGGAAGGGCTGCCAGTACCCGAAGTGCTGATTTCCGGCGACCACAAACGCATTGCCCGCTGGCGCAGGCAGGAAGCGTTGCGAGCCACGCTCTGTCTACGACCGGAATTACTCAACGAGGCACCGCTCACCTTTGAAGATGCCCTGCTCCTGCAGGAAATACCCCGGGAACGCCCAGGTCGCAATCTTTCTTTCTGCCTGACACATTATCCAGTGATGCTTGATGAGAAAAAATCTGGTGCATCATCTTTGACAAATCTGGACATACACGATATAGCCCGTATTTCCCGCAGCTATGCGATGGGCGTTTTCTATGTAGCGACCCCATTGCACGATCAGCTACGGGTACTGGAAGATATTTTGCGCCATTGGACGCAGGGACCAGGCGGGGTAAATCATACCGACAGGGCTCAGGCCCTCGGTCTTGTAAAGCCCGTCTTATCTCTGGAGGAAGCAGCGGCGCATATGGCCGAGCATTTTGGTGTGCAGCCCAAGCTGGTGGCAAGTTCCGCAGTCTGGCTCGGTAAGGGGGCAGTACATCGGGCTACACACCCTATACTGACACCACGCAATGTGCGCGACATGTGCAGTCAGGGACCGGTCATGCTCTGCTTAGGTACCGCACGTGGGCTCGCCCCTGAAGCATTGAAGATGTGCGAGGGCATTATGCGTCCGGTACGCTTTATGGGTTATAACCATCTTTCGGTGCGTAGTGCGGCCGCCATTCTGGCTGACAGGATACTCGGCGACTATTTCTGACGCTGTGATGGGAGCGACCTTGGCCTAAGGCTGCTCCATACGAATTTGCAAGGAGTTCACGATGGACATCATCAAGAAGATTGAACAAGAAAACCAGCGCATGGATATGCCCGTTTTTCGCTCCGGTGACACGGTGAAAGTACACCTGCGCATTGTAGAAGGCGAAAAGGAGCGTATTCAGGTCTTCCAGGGCAATGTTATCCGCATCAAACGCGGCACAACCAATGCCACTTTCACAGTACGCAAAATCTCGGACGGCGTGGGGGTGGAACGCATCTTCCCGATTAACTCGCCCTTTATCGACCATGTGGAGCTCGTCTCTCAAGGCCGTGTACGGCGCAGCCGTCTTTATTTTCTGCGCAACCTCAAAGGCAAGGCTGCCCGTATCAAACCGCGCGGCCGTTTCTGATTTTGTACAGCGCTTGCAGCATTTGTCACGGCGCGTCGAAGGTAAGCGGGAACCCGTTCTTTCGGCGCGTCTTGTCTATTCATGAATCATCCCCTGCAGTGAGCCTACTGCTGCATGCAATGCCTCTGCACGCCTGCAGATGGCGAACTCCTTCCTGTTGTGTATGCGCAAAGCTCTCATGAGGACAGACCCACAACCTGCATTGCCCAGCAGGCTTATGGCCGGTATTGATGAGGCCGGGCGTGGTTGCCTGGCCGGGCCGGTGGTAGCTGCTGCGGTAATTCTGCCTGCGCGTTTTGATTTGCCAGGTCTCGACGATTCCAAATCACTATCAGTACACCTTCGTGAAACACTTGCTCCACGCATAAAAAGCTGTGCCCTGGCCTGGGGGTTAGGCGTCGTATGGCCTCCACGCATTGATGCCTGCAACATTCTGCAGGCTTCCCTAGAGGCAATGGCCCAGGCCGTTCGGGTGCTACAGATTTCGCCAGCCCTCTTGCTAGTAGATGGCAACAAAACCATACCTGCCGCTGTGCTTGCCTCTACCTGGCAGAAAGGCCATACAGGCCCTCCACCTCGCCAACGGGCCATTGTGCATGGTGATGCGAGCGAACCAGCGATTTCAGCAGCTTCCATCCTTGCCAAAACATTTCGAGACGCCCTTATGTGTCATCTGGCAAAACGCTGGCCTGGTTATGGTTTTGAAAAACACAAGGGGTACGGCACGCGAGAGCATTTTGCCACCCTGCAGCTTCTTGGGCCATGCCCACAGCATCGGCGGACGTTTCGGGGGGTACTACCAAGGCAATCCGCTCTCCAACAGGCGACACTGCTATGAGACACCCCTCAAAAACTAAAGACAAAAGCGACACTCAGCTACTTCCTGCTCATTTGCGTCTGGGAGCACAGGGTGAAGATGTTGCCCTTGACATGTTATCTAACGCCGGTTTTATCCTGTTGGATCGCAACTGGCGTTATGGCAGACTGGAGCTAGATCTCGTGTTTCGTGATGGAGATACTACAGTTTTCGTTGAAGTGAAAACCCGCAAACACATGACCTTAGGCGAACCCGCACAGGCACTCACACGAGCCAAGCGGCGCACACTCTGTCGCGCTGCCTCAGCCTGGCTTGCTGCCCACAATGCCTGGGACAGTCCATGCCGCTTTGATGTTGTGTGCATAAAACGCATGGGCAATGATTTCTATCCGGAGCACTACCGCCATGCCTTCTCCTACGAACCGCCTATGGATAGTTGCCACGCCCCTTGGCAACCCTGGTGATCTCTCCCCCCGTGCGCGCCACATTCTCTCTTCTGCCGATCTGGTGTTGGCCGAGGACACGCGCCGCACAGCACGACTGCTTACGCAATGTGGCGTGGAAGCCCACCGCCTCTCGAGTTTCCACGATCATAATGAAAAAGAACGACAGGAAGGAGTATTGCGCATGCTGCGACACGGCAGCACTATTGCCCTGGTCTCGGACGCAGGCACGCCGCTTATGGCCGACCCTGGCTACCGGCTGGTGCGCGCATGTCGCAAGGAAGGGCTGCCTGTCTCCCCTCTGCCCGGTCCTTCTGCACCTATAGCTGCGCTGTCTGCAGCTGGCATTGCCCCACTGCCATACAGTTTCTTGGGTTTTCTACCACGTGACAACAGCGGTCGTGACACCCTCTTCAGGACCTTCGCTGCCATACCGGGTTCGCTCATTTTCTTTGAGCGTAAAGACAGGCTTAAAGAAAGTCTGCTGCATGCGGCTGCTATTCTCGGGCCACGGGAGATGGCCATTTGTAGAGAATTGACCAAGGAACACGAGGAATTTATACTGACTCGGCTTGAGGCCGCTGCAAACCTGTCGGACGAACTGTTAGGCGAATTAACAATTATCATTGGTCCCCCAGAGCAGCATTTACGCACACCGCAGAGTGATGTGCTGTCACATTTACATGAAGAACTGACATCCGGCGGAAAACCGCGTGAAATAGCCCGACGTGTTCAAGATATGGTGTGCGGCTGGACTGGCAAGGAAATCTACGGCCTGTTACATACGCTTTTACAGAAATAAGGCGAGCCGCGTTTTGCCCTTTGCACAAACACTCCCAGCGGAGTTGCCATGTATCCCACACATGTTGCTCTTGCCTGTCTCGTACGGTCAACTTGCATTAACGCGGCCATGACTGCCAGGGGCATGCAACAGATTGGTATGGCCTTTGTGCTCTCACCAGCTCTGCGCTATCTTTACCCTGAACCTGCGGCTCAAAATGCAACTTTCGCCCGTTATAGCGGTCCCACAAACACGCATCCCTTTATGCTACCGCTTTTCGCAGGCATAGTACTCTCGCTTGAGGAAGCCGTGGCCGAAGGATCTCTGCCCGTTGCCTCTGTAAATGCTATTCGTGAAACCCTGGCTACATCGCTTTCAGCGCTGGGTGATGCTTTTTTCAGTGGCACACTGTTGCCATTGTGGGCACTTACATGCATCAATCTGCTCTTGTGTGGATACATGTCGCTTGCCCTGCTGTGTACGGCAATCCTATTTCTTGCGCAGCTTCTGTTCCGAGCATACACCTTCTTCTATGGTCTGCGTCTTGGCATGACGGCACTTGTCCATCTCAGACAACTTAACGGCATTAACTGGGCAGGCAGACTCAAGCTCATAAATGCCGCCCTGACAGTACTGCTTATTTGGCAGTTGCCGCCAAGCCACATACACCCCTTTCCCTGGAGTCACGCAGCCCTGGATGTGCTGGCCATGCTCGCCGCAGCCTGGCTGGTGGACAGGATGCATCTGCCCCGTATTGTGCTTTGGGCTATGGTACTTTGTGTGATTCTCATGGACTTGGACATAATAGGCATGTAAGGTAGTATTGTTTTTCGGGCACGGCTGTCAGCCGTCCCTGAAGGTGGTAATAATGGATGCAACAATAGAACAAACACCGCGCGGGCTTTCCATGCGTATCAATGTCAGTCTGCGCAACGGGCTACATGCCCGCCCAGCGGCGCGTCTGGCACAGGAGGCCCAACGCTATGCCGCTGATATTCAACTCATCAGCGATACCGGCGAAGTGGATGCCAAAAGTATGCTGGATATTCTTTCTCTGGCACCGCCAGCCGATACAGAGCTGACGCTACTGGCAAAGGGTACGGATGCACGAGAGGCTCTGCAGGGCTTAGCCCGTTTCTTCTCTGATATGCAGGATTAAGGCATGGCTCGTGCGATATTTATAGGTACGCCCGTTTCTCCCGGTATCGCTATTGGCAAACTACGTCGTGCCCACCGAACTGTGCAGGATGAAGAGCGTAGTATCACTCCGCAAGAAGTGGCTTTCGAACAAGAGGCCCTGCGCAATGCCGCAGAGCATGTACGTGCAGCCCTTGCCGCTACCGTGGACAACGTACCAGAAGACCTCGCTGAATACGGCGACGTTATCGCCGCCCAGATGGAAATTGCCCGCGATCCCAAGCTGATCAATGCTGCCCTGACCCGCATCAGTCACAAGCTCATCTGTGCCTCCTGGGCACTCAAACTCACAGTAGATGAATTGTGCATGCTCTTCCGCAGCATGGATGATCCCTATTTGCGAGACCGTGCTCAGGATATCCGAGCAGTGGGACTGCGATTGCGGGAATATTTGTATCCAGGAGAGGGACAAAACGACGTTTCTGAAAACGACGGCATTCTGGTTGCCGAAGACCTTTCCCCTGCCGATGTCATGGAACTCAATCTTAATCGGGTACAGGGCATCCTGACTGCTGAAGGTGGACCAACTTCTCACACGGCCATCCTGTCGCGTGGGCTCCGTATTCCCTATCTGGCTGATGTCACAGGACTTCTGGAAAGTGCCCGCGAAGAAGAACCTCTCATTGTGGACGGACTCAGCGGTTGTGTGCTGCTTGCCCCTGACAAGACAGATCTGGCCCATTATAAAAAGCGTCGTGATGACTATCTAGCATGGGAGGAGCACACACAGCACACGGCCCAACAGCCGGCGGAAACATGTGATGGCGTACGGGTGGCAGTACAGGCCAATCTTGAAAGCACTGCAGAGTTGTCTGCTCTGACCGCGAGTGGTGCGGACGGTGTAGGACTGTATCGCACGGAATTCGCCTATTTCAAAGAACACCTGCCCGATGAGGAAGAGCTTGTGGCGGAATATAAAGCCGTCACACTCGGCCTGCTTCCACGGCCCGTAGTCTTTCGCACCTTGGATGTGGGGGCCGATAAGATGCTCCGGGCACAGGCCGCCCTCAATGAACCCAATCCCGCATTAGGGCTGCGTGGCATACGCTTCTGCCTACGACACCAAGGTCTCTTCCGTACACAACTGCGCGCACTAATGCGCATTGGTGTCAGTGGCAATGTGGCCATCATGCTGCCCATGGTCACCACACTTGACGAATTGCGGCAGACACGTCGCATCATACAGGAGCTGCATCAGGAACTGACGTCACAAAAACTGCCTCATGCCCCCAATCCCCCCCTGGGTGTCATGATAGAAACACCGGCTGCGGCCCTTGTGTGTGATGCTCTTGCCTGCGAATGTGACTTTTTCAGCATCGGCACTAATGACCTCATCCACTACACCATGGCCATTGATCGCAACAACCGCCATGTGGCTTACCTTAACGAGCCTCTGCATCCGGCAGTGGTACGTACGCTCAAGCACATCATTGACGCGGCCCATAGGGAAGGTATCGGAGTTTCCGTGTGCGGCGAGCTGGCTTCAGACCCATTTGTTCTGGCATTGCTGCTGGGCATGGGTGTGGATGCGGTTTCTGCCTCACCACGCTTTGTACCCGGCATGAAACATCTCATCCGCCAACTCAATGCCAGTGTATGCATGGGACTTGCAGCAAATGTGCTCTTGGGGTGTGACATTGCCGCATCCAAACGTATGCTGCGTGAGCAATTACAACGGTCACTAGGACGGGAACTTGCGTTCCATACTTCAAGCCTTTTCAACACGACACAACCATGAATGCAAAATCCTCCCATCCCACTGTAGCCACCAACAAAAAAGCCCGTCATCTTTATGAACTTTCTGATGCCGTTGAAGCGGGTATTGTTCTGACCGGGCCGGAAGTCAAAAGTATCCGTGCAGGTAAAGTCAATTTTATTGACAGTTATGTAGATTTTCGCCATGGAGAAGCATGGCTTATTTCTCTGCACATAGCGCCCTATACCAACGCAGGCTATGCTCCGCAAGATCCGGACCGCGAGCGCAAACTTCTTTTACATACCAGAGAAATATCCCGTCTGGCTGGTGCTGTCAGCCAAAAAGGACTGACCGTTGTACCAGTGCGCATCTATTTTAGCCACGGCAAGGTAAAGGTTGAAATTGCCCTTGGTCGGGGCAAAAAGCTCCACGACCACAGAGAAACACTCAAACGTCGCGCCGAAGAGCGGGATGTTGCCCGCGAATTGTCCTGACCTGGCATTATGCCTCTGATAATGCCATTACACTTTCAAAAAAATGACTACGCCGCTCTGGTTCGTATACTTGTTGAGGTGTGCAGACGGTACGCTCTACTGTGGTATCACGACAAATATGGGTCGCCGACTGGCACAGCATAATGGCACGTCACCTGGCGGTGCCCGGTATACGCGCAGCAGACGTCCTGTGCAATTACTGGCATGCCGGCCCTGTAGCGACAAAACTGCAGCTCTGCAGCTGGAACGGGCTGTAAAGGCCCAGCCCAAAGCTCAAAAGCTCTCCTTTTTGCTCACACAAGAGGCATGACCCCCATGCTCACTCTTGATGTTATGCTTACTTTTTTTGCAACGGCACTGTTGCTCGGCATTGCTCCTGGCCCTGACAACATTTTTGTGCTCACGCAATCCGCACTCTACGGTATGGGAGCGGGTGTAGCCACTACTCTGGGGCTGATCACGGGACTGTGCGTACATACCACTGCCGTGGCCCTGGGTGTTGCCGTCATCTTCCAAACGTCGCCTGTGGCATTCACCCTGCTTAAAATCATAGGTGCAGCCTACCTTTTATGGCTGGCCTGGCTTTCCTTCCGCGCTGGTGCCATCAGGGCAAACGATGCCGCACAGGCTCACACATCTTCCTCTGCAGATTTCCCCGGATATGCTGCTCTATACCGCCGCGGTATTGTTATGAACGTCACCAACCCCAAGGTCTCCATCTTCTTTCTTGCCTTTCTGCCGCAGTTCTGTAATCCCGCCAAAGGCAGCGTTGCCCTGCAGATACTCTGCCTGGGCCTGCTTTTTATTCTGGCTACCATTATTGTCTTTTGCACTGTGGCGGCTCTGGGAGGAAGACTCGCCATATGGTTCAACAAATCGCCGAAAGGACAGATATGCATCCAGCGAATAGCTGGCTGCGTCTTTATCGGATTCGCCGCTGCCCTGTTATTCACGGGACAGTGATAGTGCTTTTCTTGGCTGGGTACTGGCCTCAATCAGACTCTTCTGTCTGGGATGGATTTCCTATCATACCAAAAACCCGCGCCACATACCTTTGCAGGTTGCAGCGCGGGTCAGAGTTATGCCGTTGTTGTAAGCGCGTACCGATTTAGCCCCACACAGCAAGACCGATACGATAGGCCACTAAGGCAACGCCATAGGCCAACGCGGTATTAAAGATCATACTGAAGAAAAGCCACTTCCAGCCGCCAGCCTCCTGCTTGATAACTACCAGAGCTACAAAGCATGGGGAATAAAGCAACACGAAAAGCATAAGTGAAAGGGCCGTGGCCTTGGACCAGTTTGGTGCGGACTTGAGGCGGTCTCCCAGAGTTTTCGTCTCTTCCTCATCCTCAGCATCTTCTATTTCACCCAGACTCCAAGCCGTACCAAGAGTACCTACCACTGCTTCCTTGGCAGCCACGCCTGCAATGAGGGCAATATCTGTACGCCAGTCATACCCCAAGGGAGCCAGCACAGGTTCCACTGCCTTGCCAAGGCGTCCTGCAAGAGAATAGGCCAGTTCAGCCTCGCCTTGAGCGTTTTGCGCATCTGCAAGCGCATTCTCTGCAGCTGCACGCTGTTCTTCGCTCGCATTCTCCGGCAGCGCATCTACGGCTTTCTGGGCCACTTCAATCTTCTGCTCAAAGGGTGCAACCATTTCTTCCGGCATTTCAGGGAACTTCATCATAGCCCAGAGTACCACAGAGATAGCCAGCAAAATGGTACCAGCCTTCTTCATATACATCCAAGCGCGTTCCCAGCAGTGCAAAAGCACACTGAACAGCGTGGGGAAGCGGTAGGGCGGCAGTTCCATTACAAAAGGCGTGGGTTCGCCCTTAACAAAAGTAGAACGCAATACCCGCGCGACCAACAAGGCTACAACCCAGCCGGCAATGGTTAGAAGAAACATGACCTTGGGGGCATCCTCTGTGCCAAAGAAAGCTGTAGCCAGCAGCAGAAAGACTGGCCACTTGGCGCCGCAGGTCATATAAGGCAGAGTCAGCAGGGTGGCTAGTTTCTCTTTGGGGCTGCGCAGGGTACGTGTAGCCATAGCGCCAGGAATGGCACAACCGCCAGCGATACCACCGGATACACAGTATGGCATTACTGAAGCACCGTGCAGGCCAAACATACGGAACACACGATCCATCATATAAGCCATGCGGGCCATGTATCCGCAGTCTTCAAGAAATGACAAGAGTGAAAACATGATGACAATGAGCGGCACGAAACTAAGTACACCGCCCACGCCATTGATCACGCCATCCACAATGAGCGATTTGAGCGGGCCTTCAGCCATTGCCTCACCGACCCAGTCCCCTAGAGCAGCCAGACCGTCCTCTACCCATCCCTGTGGGTAAGCCCCTATTTCAATAGTAAACTGATACATGAAGTAGAGAACGGCAAGCATGATAATGGGGCCAAGAAAGGTGTTGGTTAAAACTTTGTCCAATTTGTCAGTAAAGGCAAGGCGATCTTTGTGGGGATCCTGGGTAAGAACACCATCTGCCAAGACACTACGGATAAAGCCATAACGATGATCAGTGATAACAGACTCCATAGTGGAGCCCAGCGTGCTGCGTATATGGTCATATACCTGATCGCAAATCTTTTGTAATTCTACAGCAAGACGGGCATCAGTGGCCTTTACCTCCTGCAGCATGTCTGTGTCACGTTCCATAAGCTTGAGGGCCACATAGTAAGGATGGTAACGATCCGTCAACAGCTTAGCTGCAGCGATTTTTTCTTCCATGGTTTTGAGTGCAGGATCGACATCAGTACCATAGGAAAGGCGTAAAGGTTCACGTCTGCCGCCCTTTGCCAGTTTGATGGCCTCATTCATGACCTCAGGCAGACCATCACCGCTCCGTGCAGTCATTGGCAGCACGGGAATACCCAAGGTTTTGCTTAAACGGGGCATGTCTATAGAAATGCCACCAAGCTTGGCTTCGTCCATCATGTTACAGCCAAGCACAACAGGAATACCCATTTCAAGCATCTGCACGGTAAGCAGCAGATTACGTTCCAGTGCAGATGCCTCAGCCACGTCGATAACAGCTTGAATATTGTTCGCAGCCAATTCTCGGCGCGCCACAATTTCTTCCATAGAATAGGCTGTCAGAGAATAGGTACCGGGTAGATCCACAAGAGTGACGTTGGTGCCATTAACAACAACGTGCCCCTCTTTACGGTCAACTGTGACACCAGGATAGTTGCCAACATGCTGGCGTGCCCCCGTATACCCATTGAAGACAGTGGTCTTGCCACAGTTGGGATTGCCAGCTAAAGCAATGCGCAGGCCATCACCATGGGCAAATGTGTAGTTTTCAGGATTGTGTAACTGCCGTACTGCACTCATAGATACGCTCCTCAAGTGTATTTGGCGATACTGGCAAAACACGTGAATCAAGTAATTACGCAAACTGTGAACCTGCTCGTATTATGTGGTGTCACAATCAGCACGTACGCTTTGCCGTCATTGTATATCGCTGCATCAGGCAAAAAAAGAATTAAAAATTGAAATCCAAATCCAAAATCAAAGTAATAAAGTCACAGCAAATTGTCAAGATACGAGAAGTGCAAATAAAAGGAGAAATTCTATTCATCTGATAAAGATATGCATTGCGTAGGAAGGGAATGGGGAAGCATTCGCGAGGTAGGGATGGTAAGGACGCGTAAGATGAGGTGTTGTGCGGGATAAGAGTAAGGCCCCCTTGCGCGGAACGCAGCGAGGGGGCCTTGAACAATCGTTGGCAGCGGCCTACTTTCCCACATGACGTTATGCAGTATCATCGGCGATGGAGAGCTTAACTGCCGAGTTCGGAATGGGATCGGGTGTACCC
>JAFTDG010000023.1 GCA_017454325.1 Desulfovibrio sp.
GATCTCGGCTGTGCCGTCAGCCTTCAGTATGACCTTGGAAGCATTGGTTAGATCAAGACCAGAAAAGTCCACCTGTCCACCTTCGTTATCCTGAACTGTAAGGTCGATGCCTTTTGTTACATTGAGAGTAACCCTGATGCCATCGCCGGGTTTGACCGGCTCGGAAATGAGGTTTTCGGCCTGTGTATCGCCACTACGGCTCAGGCCGATGAAATGCAGGGGAAAGTCGCAACCGTTGGCAATGATAACATCTTTTGCCATAGCGGAGCCGGCAAAGGCTGCTATGGCAAGCGTGACAAAGCAGGCTACCAGAAATTTTTTCATCTTAATGCTCCTTTTATAGCGATACAGTTTTATTCAGCAGGTACCGCTTCCATGGCCTGCATGATGGTATGGCCGGGGTTTTTGCCACAGTACTGGCCCATGTGGGTACCCAGTTTTTTCATCCATTCTTCACTCAGCATGGTATTATCGCTCTTGGCACTCATGTAACCGTCAATCCAGGTGAGCATCATGCTCATATTGTCACCGGCATCGAGAAATTCCTTGCAGGTGATTTTCGCCATGTCTATCCCTTCACCAGCAGTAAAACCAGTAGTCGGCGTGCACAGTGCTATCGCTACCAAGACTGCCAAACAAATTTTACGCATGTCATCCTCTCAATTTTTACGTTGCAAAACAATGTCATGTCTGCTTAACAAAAAAATTTACATAGAAACTGGGCAACTGCATATCATCCTTTTGGATGATTTTGTGTTGTATGTTAAAAATCATCCTCTATGATGAGTACAAAATACATCATCCTTTAGGATGAGAAGGGCTTGACCCGAGACAATATAATAGCATATTCCAAGAAAAGGGCATTTGAGCCCTCTCCAAAAAAAGGAATTTATGTTGTTACAGCGATATTGGAATGGCATGGGTCTGGCATGCGTGCTCTTTGCTCATTCCTTGTGCCTGAGGGAGGGAGTTCCCGCGTGGGATGGGCTGGAGCCTTGTATCCCCATGCTCCTTGCGGGTGCCATAACTGGTGCCCTGACGAGCGCATTGGCATTGCCGTGGCTTCGTAGTAATGGTGTACGGGGAGTTGCCTTCCGCATGCTGCCAGGCATGTTCGCTGCCTTCTGCTGCCTTTGCGGAGCGTATTGGCAGCGACCCTTTCTTGTTGCACTTAGCTGTGCCTGTGCCTCTCTGCCTTTGGCGTTTTTTTGGGAAAATATACGGTTCTCATGCCACATGCGCGGATACTACCTGGGCTGTGTGTTGGCTGTTGTTGAGCTGGTTGGGATGTTGCCCACAGTTTTTAATAAAAGCCCTGATGTACAGATCGTTGTGCTGCCAGGCTTGGCCTTGCTATTCACTTTTTCCGGGCTGTGTGCGGCGCTCTGCTCTCCGGCAATGGCACTCCCCCCCGAGCCGCCAGACCACAGGAACACATTGGATAGAAAGCTGTCCTGGGAGACATTGGCTTATCTCACCGGCATTGCATTGACCTTTTTTTTGCTCAATGCCGTCATGGACTGGCTATTTTTCCGCATGCACGCACAGAATTTTCCCATTCCCCAGGAGGTGTATCTGTATCTGTGGGCGGTTTATCCTCTCGCCGGCTACTGGCTGGATCGCCGGGGTACAGATATACGCGTGCTGTTATGCTGCCTTGCATTTGTCATCATGGCACCACTTATTACCCTGCCATTTGAGAGCAATGTCGTGTTCTGGCTGCTGTATGCCTGTGATCTTTCTGTCAGGGCCGTGGCACTGCTGTATCTGCAACTGGTGTTTATGCAGTTACTGAAAAACAGCAGTCTTCCTTCTGGCCTTGTGCTTATTTTGCCATGGCTGTGCTTCTTGTGTTCGTTCACGGCAATTCGGGGGTTTCTCCAGATTTTTCCAGGAATTGTGCCTTTTTTCTGTCTCATGTGGGTGCTTACGGCAGGCTTCAGCTTCATAGCTTCCCGTGTTCAGTATGCCTTGACGCTGGCTGGTGCTATCTCCATTGCGTCAGACAAAAAGAATGAAGCTGCCTGTGACGAACATCCTGTTGTAGCTCTGGGTCTGTTTTCGTCAAAATACGGCATAACCAAAAGAGAGCAGGATGTTCTGGCCTTGATAGTTGCCGGTAAAGAAACGGCTGACATGGCATTGATTCTGAATATCTCGGAAAATACCGTCAAAAGCCATGTGCGTCAGTTGTTACGCAAGACTGGAACCCGTAACAGAATTTTGCTGTCAGCGCTCTTTTTCCGTGAGAGCGGGTACAGTCAGGGGGAGGAAATATCGGCAGTTACTCCTGCCACTGGCAGGGAGAGAAGCCTTCCATTGACGTAATACATTTCAGCAATATCCGGTCGCAAACGGCGCAATAGTTTGCAGGCCTGACGTGCTCTAGCTGAAGCAATGTCTGTGAGCAGTATGGGGCGGTCGTTGGGAAGAGAGGCAGCCTGGCTGTATAGCAAAAAAAGTGGCATATTGATGGCTCCGGGCATATGGGAGCCTGAAAATTCGTGTTGGGTGCGCACATCTACCACAACAAGGTTTGGATGGGCTGCCATATACTGCCGTACTTCCTGTATGTTCAGACCATAATGGGGAACTTCCGTCTGCGAATGTTTGCCAAAAGAATGGTAGGCCCAGGTTTCCAGGGCGCAGAACAGGGCAATAATGCCTATAAGCAACCAGCCATTGTGTGAGGTCTTTTGCATATGGTCTGCCGTTAATCCTCTTGGGGCCTGAACTGTTTGCGCGTGCCTGTCATATATTGAACCATTACTGTGACCAGTGTGCCCTGCGCGGGCAATTATTGCAAGAAGTCCCACGCCCCTTTACAGCTGCATGCATGCTCTGTAAAGCAATGCCATATCAGAAAACAGCGTTTGCATATGGTTTGGAGGAACACTGGCGGTGATTGCTAACATCAATATTCGTGGTGCTCGGGTTCACAATCTGAAACGTCTGGATGTGGACATCCCTCTGAACAGGATTGTCGGTATAGCTGGCGTGTCCGGGTCTGGCAAATCCTCTCTGGCGCTGGGTGTGCTGTATGCCGAGGGGTCCCGACGATATCTTGAGTCGCTTTCCACCTATACACGGCGCAGAATGACACAGGCTGCCAGGGCCGATGTGGACGAGGCTCTGCATGTTCCTGCGGCACTTGCCTTGCATCAGCGCCCCGGAGTGCCGGGCATCCGCAGCACATTCGGTACCGGTACAGAACTGCTGAACAGCTTACGCCTCATGTTTTCACGACTGGCAGAGCATCAGTGTCCTCAGGGGCATTATGTGCCGCCGTCACTTGCCGTCGCTGCGGAGCAGGAGCTGGTGTGCCCTACCTGTGGTGCGCATTTCTATGCGCCCGGTGCGGAAGAACTGGCGTTTAACAGCCAGGGGGCCTGCCCTGCATGCAGTGGCACAGGCGTAGTCCGCACTGTGGATGAATCTACCCTTGTGCCCGACGAATCGCTCAGTATTGATGCGGGTGCGGTATTGCCGTGGCAGACACTCATGTGGTCGCTGATGAAAGACATAGCTAGGGAGATGGGAGTACGCACTGATGTGCCCTTCTGTGAACTGACCCAGCGTGAACGCGATATTGTGTTTCGCGGGCCTGCAGTCAAGAAGCATATGGTGTATCAGAATAAAACGAGCGGTGCCGCAGGGGAAATGGATTTCACCTATTTCAATGCCGTCTATACGGTACAAAACGCTCTTGCCAAGGTGAAAGACGAAAAAGGCATGAAACGCGTGGAAAAATTTTTGAAAGAAGATGTTTGCCCTGACTGTGGCGGCACGCGCCTTTCCCCGGCGGCAAGGGCGCCGAGGCTGCGTGGGATCTCTCTGGATGCTGCCTGTACCATGCCCCTGGCGGCACTTGTGGAATGGGTGGATGGTGTGCCTGCCTCGCTGCCCAGGGCAATGCAGCCCATGGCAGAGAGCATTGTTGCCTCTTTTCAGACTGCAGCAGCGCGTTTGATGGAGTTGGGGCTCGGCTATCTAACCCTCGATAGGGCATCTGCCACGCTTTCCACCGGTGAGCGCCAGAGAATGCAGCTGGCCCGTGCGGTGCGTAACAGAACCACGGGGGTGCTGTATGTGTTGGACGAACCTTCCATTGGCTTGCACCCGGAGAATATCGCAGGATTGGCTGGCGTCATGCACGATCTTGTGGCTGATGGCAATTCCGTGCTGCTCGTTGATCACGATACGCAGATTCTCAAAGAGGCGGACTGGCTCATAGAGATGGGGCCGGGAGCTGGTGCTAACGGCGGGCAGATTATTGCCCAGGGCAGTATTGCTGCGGTCACAGGTGATCCCAATTCTCAAATTGGTCCTTTTCTGGCGGCAACTGACCACATGCAGGTACGCAAGCGGCCAAGTCCGGAAACAGTATTTGCTGCAGGGCGAATACATCTTTCCACAGCAGCCATACATACAGTAAAGCCTCTGGAAGTGGATATTCCCAAGGGACGCTTGACCGTGGTGAGCGGTGTCTCCGGTTCAGGGAAGACTACTCTGATTCTTGAAAGCCTTATTCCCGCCCTGGAAGCCACCATACATGGCACAACGCTGCCACGGCATGTGCGCGCTATCGACGCACCGGGCATACATCATGTCAGGCTTATTGACGCCACGCCTATTGGCATCAATGTCCGGTCCACCGTGGCAACCTATGCCAATGTGCATGATGAACTGCGTAAAATATTTGCGCGTACTCCTGAAGCAAAAAAATATGGCTATAAGGCCGGCGATTTTTCCTACAATACGGGCAGACTGCGTTGCCCCGCATGTGATGGCACTGGGGTTATCAGCCTGGATGTACAGTTCCTGCCTGATGTGGATATTCCCTGCCCGCAATGCCATGGGTCCCGTTATGGCCGGGATGCTAGCCGTGTCACCTGTGCTGGCACGTCAGGCCAGGTCTATTCTCTGCCGGACCTGATGGCCATGGATATAGACAGTGCCGTGGAGGAATGTGCCGGCATGAAAACAGTGGCACAAAGGCTGCGTGTGTTGCAGGAGCTTGGTCTGGGCTATCTGACTTTGGGTGAGGAGACACCGGGTCTTTCCGGCGGCGAGGCGCAGCGCCTCAAGCTGGCGTGTGAGATGGGCCGGCACCAGACCGATGTGGTCTTTGCCTTTGACGAACCGACCATCGGCTTGCATCCGCTTGACATCAGGACGCTGCTGGAGGTTTTCCAGAAGCTTATAGATAACGGCGCAACCGTTGTCGTTATTGAACACGATCTGGATGTGCTGCGCAATGCCGATTATATCATTGATATGGGGCCAGGCGGCGGGAATGACGGCGGCACTGTGGTGGCATGCGGCACTGTTGCAGAGATCAGGCAATGCAGCCGGAGCCGCACCGGCAAGTATGTATGACAATGCCATCGGGGCACTGTCGCAAGCGCCCCTTTGCAGGGGCGCTTGTTGTGTCATGCCTTTGATTGTGCGGTGTCACTTTTTCTGTCGTCGGCCTTACCCATCAGCTTCTGCAACAGGTAGACAAGCACCATGAGGCTGATGCCAATGGCGTCGGTTGTGAACCCCGGGGTAATGAGTGTGATGGCAGCAGCCACGAGCAACAGTCGTTCCCACAGGTACAGGTTACGCAGCCAGTAGCCGACACTGCCGAAGGAAAGGGCGGCAATGCCTATCACAGCAGTGGCAACCGTCATGGCTATTTCAGCATTGTTTGCGCCTATCATCAGCAGACTGGGATTATAACAGAAGATATAGGGTATCAAAAATCCCGCAAAGGCCAGCTTTACTGCCATAAAACCGGTAGCATTGGGCTCGGACCTGGCTATGCCTGCTGCTGCATAGGCAGCCAGGGCGACAGGTGGTGTGAGGTCGGCCAGAATGCCGAAATACATGATGAACAGATGCGCTGCAAGCATGGGTACGCCAAAGGTCTGGATAGCTGGTGCGGCGATGGTGGCGAGCACAATATACTTGGCAGTTGTGGGCAGGCCCATGCCCAGGACTATGGAAGCCAGCATGGTGAAAAAGAGCGTCAGGGCAAAACTGCCCGCCGAAAGGGTCAGGATGGCATTGGCCAGCTTGAGGCCCACACCGGTGAGTGTGACAACCCCCACAACAAAGCCCGTGCAGGCACAGGCAGCGGCCACGCCAAGGGCAAGACGGCCACCGTTTTCCATGGCTTGAAGAATATCTTTCAGCGCGGTTCTGTTGCAGTCGGCCAAGGCCTGGCCTGTGGGCAGGTTTGTGCCGCGTGCTCCGAGCCAGGTCAGGCAGTTGCGCGAGATAAGTGAAATAATCACTGTTGTCAGAATGCAGTAGTAGGCGGATTTAAGCGGTGTATAGCCCTGGATAAGGAGATAGATGAGCACAAAAATGGGAATCAGCAGATATCCACCCTGTTTCAGTACAGGCAGTGCCCGAGGCAGGCGTTCCTTGGGGATGCCTTTGAGCCCGAGACGTTTTGCTTCCATGTGTACCATGAAGCCCACGGCCAGGTAGTAGAGAACTGCCGGAATGAGGGCTGCCTTGGCAATTTCCACATAGCCGACACCCAGAAACTGAGCCATAATGAAGGCTGCTGCCCCCATAATGGGTGGCATGATCTGGCCTCCGGTGGAAGAAGCCGCTTCCACTGCGCCGGCAAAGGCCCCCCGGTAGCCAACGCTCTTCATGAGAGGAATGGTGAACGTGCCCGTGGAAACAGTGTTGGCCACGGAGGAGCCGGAAATGGTGCCAAAAAAACCACTGGCCAGCACGGCCACCTTGGCTGGTCCGCCTGCATAGCGCCCTGCTGCGGCAAGCGCCAGATCAATAAAAAATTTGCCCAGGCCCGTACTGTGCAGGAACGCACCAAACAGGATGAACAGAAAGACAAAGGAGGCAGAAACGCCCAGGGGCATGCCAAAAAGTCCTTCTGTTGTCAGGTACATATGCGAAACAATGCGCTGCAGTGAAAAGCCGGGGTGCCCCAACATGCCGGGAATATAGTTGCCGAATTTGGCGTAGAGCAGGAAGCAGATGGCCACAAGGGTGATGGGCAGGCCTACGATGCGGCGTGTGGCTTCCAGCACGAGCAGAATGGATGCCAAGCCAAAGGCAAAGTCCATACTGGTCATGGGCCCGGCATCCAGTACGATGACATCGTAATTCCAGACAACATAGCCGCACACTGCCGCTCCGGCTATGGAAAGAATCACGTCATACCAGGCAAGGCTGTGCTTATCCCCGGTAGCACGGGCAGGGTAGAGCAGATAGATCAGTGTGAGCACAAAGCCAAGGTGTACTGCCCGCTGTATCTGTGGAGGGTAGGAACCCATGGCCGCTGTAAACAGATGGAACGCAGAGAAGGCAATGCAGATGAGTTTGATGAAGAATTCCAGCTTGCCGGAAAAGGTGCGAAAGGCTGATTCCTTGTCATATTTGGCCACAATGGCTGATACGTCCACGGCGGCCTGGGCTTTTTCAGCAGTACTGGCGTCAATCTGTTCATCCCTGTGCAGAGAAAACCCTCCGGCTCCCTGCTCGCCGATAATCTTCATGCGTTCTTCATGGCTCATGATCGTATTCCTGCGATGGCTTGCCGGGCATCGGAATATGGTATTGATGCCCGGCAATTTCTTCTAAAGCAGTGAATTGCTGTGGTGCAGTCTTCTGTATCTGTTACTGCAACGCAGCACTGAAGGTTGTAAATGTCAGTGCATTCCCGGGAGGCGCCAGGCTGTTCAGGGGAATCACTCCCTGCTGACCGTCCATGGCCGGCAGCAGCAATGCGTGGCCGGCAATGCGCCCCACGCGTACATCAAAAGATGCCAGTTGACGGTGGAAGCCGCTGATGGTCACATATCCATTGGCACAAGCCATGGTTTGACCAGGGCCCGGTTCGTGGGGAAGGCCGGCCCCAAAATCCTGGTAAATGGTTTTTTCCAGAAAAATCGTTCCGTTTTCAATGCCATACCAGTCTTCCACAGGGCTTTTTGCCACAGAATGGATAAAACGTATGCCAAACATGCTGCCGTTATTCACCGCAAGCGAGAATAGAACCTTCCCTGAAGCATCCTGTATCTGCAGATACGTTGGTGCGTCAGAAGCATTGCCCGTGGCGGGTACGGCCAGGAGAAGCAAAAGGAGCAGACGTGCCGCGTTGCGCATTATCTGCCTCAACAGCAGCGTATGCCCCTGGCAGAGGGGGGCAGTGTTGCACGGGCATTGTTGCAGGTGAACTGTACACAACATAGCAGGCAGTTTGCCGCCACCACTGAACACAGCAGCGGCGGCAAGAATATGTTACTTCTTCAGCACACCCTTTTCACGCAGGTATTTTTCTGCGCCGGGATGGAAGGGGATGGTCACGCCATCAGTTGCATGTGCAAGGGAGATCTCCGAGGCCTTGTTGTGCGCCTTGGCAACGTCCGGCAGATGTTCAAAGAGCGTCTTGGTCAGGGTGTAGACGATATCGTCGGGTGTATCCTTGTTGACTACAAGGATGGCCTGTACGGAAAGCGTGGGCACGGCTGCTGTCTGCCCTTTGTACGTACCCGCAGGAATGGCGTCGTTCACAAGGTAGGGGAATTTTTGGACCACTTCCTTGACCGTATCACCCTGCAGAGGCACAAAGACTACTTCCTGGGCCGTGGTGATATCCTGAATGGCGGGATTGGGTGTGCCGATGGTGAAGACAAAGCCGTCAAGCTGACGATCCTTGAACTGATCAGCAGTTTCACCGTAGGGCAGGAAAATGGGCTCCACATTTTTGTAATCCAGCCCAAAGGCGCCGAAGATCTGGCGGCAGTTTACCTCGTTGCCGCTGCCACGTGCCCCCACTGAAACTTTTTTACCCTTAAAATCTTCCATTTTTTTGACGCCACTGTCCTTGCTGGCGACCACATGCAGATATTCCGGATAGAGGCGCGCAATGGCGCGTACGTTGGTCAGAGCTTCACGGAAGGGCGCATTGCCCTTGTATGCGGCGTCGGCCACATCGTTTTGCACAATGGCGATATCCACATCGCCCGCCTGCACCAGACGCATATTTTCACCGGAGGCCCCGGTGGCCTGGGCGGTGAGGGAAAGCACGCCGTTACTCTTGGCTGAAACTACCTGGGCAATGGCCCCGCCCAGGGGAAAGTACACACCGGATGTACCACCGGTGGCAAACGTCATCCGTTTTGCGTCAGCGGCCATCGCAGTGGATGCGGCAAGCATGAGTGCGCCGGTAAGGATCAGGGACAGGATTTTTTTCATCTTGGCTTCTCCTATTACGGGTGTGGATATGGTGTAAGCTCTTTATATACAACATGGAAAGAAGGATGGCAACGGGCCAGAAACACTGCATCAGGCGCAAAGCAGTGTGCAGGGCTGTCGTGAAAGTTCTCTGGGAACTGCAGCGAGGGTATGCTATTGTACGGTATTTGCGTTCTGTTGCAAATAATCCACTATCTTTCGTGCCCCGTCTTCTGGTGTTCCCTGCGCGGTATGGAGCACTATATGAGGATTGTCCGGCGGCTCGTAGGGTGAACTTATGCCGGTAAAAGCAGGTATCTCGCCTGAGCGCGCTTTCTTGTAAAGGCCTTTGACATCACGCTTTTCGCACACGGTGAGCGGACAGTCACAGAAGACTTCCACATAGCGGATGCCGAGCAGCTCACGCAGCCAGCGCCTGTCCCGGGCAAAGGGGGTGATGCAGGCCACAATCACCGTAAGACCGGCGTCACACATGAGCTTGGCGACCTCACCCGTGCGGCGGATATTCTCACGCCTGTGTTCGTCGCTGAAGCCCAGGTCGCTGCACAGGCCCTTGCGCAGCACATCGCCGTCCAGCTGCACACAGGGGTGGGTAAGCATCTTTACAAGCTCCTGCGATGTGCTTGTCTTGCCGGCACCGGAGAGACCTGTAAACCAGATAACGTGCGACATAATAGCTCACCCCTTTTTAGCCTCATGGCAGTAAGCGGCACAGGCAATTCGTAAAATCATATCGGCAAACAGATTTTATGAGATACGATAACCTCTCTGGAAAAAGCACATAATTGAAGATGGCTATGCTCACCCCCTTTGTTCTTCACGGGCGAAGACGTACTTCATAAGCACGTCATTAAGACGGTTGATGGGCTTGCGTTCCTGGTTCATGCCTCAAGAATAGGCATTTTACGGGTTCAGGGCAAGTGCCTCGGACAGTATGTGCCCTCTATGGGGAGATGGGGTTCTGCGGACTGTTACGGAGAATAGGCATTTATGGCACGGGGCAAGGGTAGCCCCTGAATGCAGTAC
>JAFTDG010000024.1 GCA_017454325.1 Desulfovibrio sp.
GTGATGCCGCAAAGCTGTGACGAACATTGTCGCGCCGTGCCATGGCAGAGAGTCCCGCCTGGGCGGGACCGGGCAAAGGGCGGTGCAGCAAATCAGTGCGCAGGGAAAGCCCTGAAAGATTGCACAGGGCTCGGGCCAGCTCATGGGCCTGATTGTAGCCGCGGCGTCGCAGGTGATCGGGATGCTGGGGTACGGCCAGCACGCCGTCTGGCCGTGATAGACATGCTGCTGCCTCCTGCAGAAAAGTGCCCAGGGGCTTGGCCAGATAGAGTTGCCCGTCAAATTTGAGCCGTAACAGCATGTCCCGCAGGTCCCCTGCATACAGACCGTGGAAGGCCAGCCCCCGCCATGGCGGGGGGTGTTGCAGGCAGGCGCCGCAGACCACATTGCTGTGCTGTTCGCTGTCTGTTGCGGGAAGGCCGCAACGCGGACAGTGAGGGCCCAGGTAGCGCGGCAGGGCCTTCAGGCACTGTGGGCAAAGAAAATCCTGAGCCGCAAGGCTGCGTACTGAATCCGGCATGTCAGAACGCTCAGGGATAAACGGGCGCAGGCAGTGCGCACAGCGTCGCTGGCTCAGTCCCAGGGTGCGCAGGCTGTTCTTCAGCAGGGTGGGCAGGCTCGACACAACGAGGCCCAATCCTTTCCCCAGGCGTATAGCCCGGCCGTGACGGCGGGGCGTGCCGTCAGATCCTCCACCGTCTCCAGACCGCGCAGCTGGCGCGTTTCATACAGCGTTGCACCCAAGGATGCCAGAAAATAGTTGAGCGAAAGCAGGGCACCCTTAAAAAGCTGTGTGCCACATGAGCGTCCGGCAGTCAGAATGGCCAGGGCAGGGCGCGTATGTCCCGTATGCCATGCCTCCTGTCCTTGCCAATATTTTGACATTTCTGTGCCACAAGCCTGTTGTTGCATCCAGAAACGCTGGGATCTGTCAATAAGCGCCTTAAAATGGGCCGGCAGGTGGTAAAAGTAGATGGGTGAGGCGATGAGCAGGAGCTTCGCCGTGGCGAGAGCTGTAAACAGCGTTTCTGCGTCATCCGTGTCAGCCAGCATGCACTGGTGTGGATGTGGGGTACAGACGCCACATCCCTTGCACGCTGTCACAGCATAGTCCCGCAGGGCAAGCACCTGTACTGACATGCCGCACTCGCCCAAACCCTGGGCAAACAACTGTGCCGCAGAGTCGGAAACACCATTCTTCCTGGGGCTGCACAACAGCACAAGGGCCTGTGTCATGCCTTGAATGCACCGCAGAAGGGATTGTTTCTCTTTTCGTCACCAATGGTTGTTGCAGGGCCGTGCCCCGGGTAGGCCACCGTGTCTTCCGGCAGGGCAAACAAAACTGTGGTTACGGCCTGCAGCAGGGTGGCCTGATCTCCGCCGGGAAAGTCCGTACGCCCGAGAGAGCGGTAAAAAAGCGCGTCTCCGGTGAATACCAGGTGTTCGTCAGGAAAATAGAGAGAAATGCCTCCCGGAGTGTGCCCTGGGGTGGAAAGCACTTGGCAGGGCATACCGCCAAAGGTCGTCATCCCCATGGGCATAGGCTGTGAGTCGAAGGGCGGTACTGCGGGAAAGCCCCAGATTCCACCCTGGGCTGATTCCGTGTTGGCAAGGCAATCATCGTCCGCTGCAACGTAGATGGGGGCATTGGTAGCCTTGGCCAGGGCTGCAGCACCGTATACATGATCAAAATGGCGGTGCGTGATGCAAATATCCGTGAGGTGCAGGTTATGGGCAGTCAGGTATTCGAGCATGGGCGACGGGTCGCCACCCACGTCAACGGCCACTGCCTGCGTCCCTTTGTGGATGATGTAGCTGTTGGTCTGCAGAGGGCCAAGGGGAAAATCGGCAACAGGCATACACGCTCCTTATACTTGTTTGAGAGAGCCGTTACGCGGCATGCGCATACCGCGGACCATAGTGTAGCCCGGAAGGCCGGCAGGGGCAAGGCGCTGTGGGGCGTGTTTCGGGACAATTCAAGATAATTTCTAGACAAGCGGTCATAGCCACACTACACTGGAAGCCATGAACACTGTTTCTCCTACGCTTGTATTGTCACGCGAAGACCTTATGAATATGGAGGGCATGCTCTGCGAGCAACTGGCTGCCTTTTTGAGCTTCAGGGGTCATGCACTGTATTTTCCCACTGATGGGGCACCGGAAGTGCCCAGGTTGGTGGCGCGCGAACATCGCTTGCTGCTGCCCCTGTACTGGGAGGAACGCTTGCTGGGCGTGTGTATGCTGCACGGGGTGAAGGCGCGTGAGGTGCGCCCTTTGCTGTCCACATTGCCTGCCGTGGCAGATCTGTGCCTGCAGAACATGGCACGTGCCCGTGCGTTACGTGCGGATGCCCTGACGGGCCTGGCCACAGAGGATGTGCTTTTTGCCCGTATGGAAGAAGCTGCCGCTAGGTTGCGTGGCTGGCTGGAAGCCCCTGAGGCAGAGGATGGAGGACCGGCTCCCTTGCACTGGCTGTGCATGGGGCTGGTGCTGTTGCGCCTGACCAACGGGCCGTTTCTGGTGCGTGGCGGTGGATACGCCTTTGCCGAAACAATGCTGCGTGAGCTGGCAAGGGCATGCCGGGACGGTTTGCCGTCAGACGTGTTGGCAGCCAGGGTGGGGCGTTGGGAGTTTGCCCTGCTTTTTCCTGCAGCCGGGCACGAAACCTGTCGAAAACTGGCAGAAGCTGTCCTGACCCGTATGGATGCTGTGCGCCTGACGTCACCTTTGTTGCAGAAGGATGTGCGGCCGTACCTGTGCGCCGGGCATGCCCTGTACCCCCAGGATATGCTGGGGGTGGAGCTCAAGCTGGACATGTTTGAACAGGCCCGGCATTGCATGGACAGGGCTCGTTTGGCGGCGGATGTCGCGGCACAGCGTTCGCGCAATGGACGGGATGCACGACTGCGCATCATGCCCTTTGCGCGTATTTTGCAAGAGGGCGGCGTTGTTCTGGAAAATCTGCCTTTGGGACGGTTGCGGCTCAGCGTAGGGCGTCAGGCTAAGGCGCGCGAGGGTATGCGCTTTGCCGTATGGCACAGCGATGGCCATGCAATGCACTACAGGGGGGAGGTCGTCGTATTACATATTCGGGAGGCAGACTGCATAGCCGAAGCCTTGCATCTTGCTGATGCTGCCAGCCCGCCAGAACCCGGAGACAGGTTATCCCTGTTGGGTGAAACGCCGGTAATAGATCCTGATGCGCGCTTCAGCAGCGAGGATAAGGCTGCTGTATGGCCCGTAGAGGATATGACCGTGGAGGAAGTGGCTGCGTTGCCATCCTTTGCCGCAGGGGCAGAAGAAGATGGGGATACGGGCAAGACCGCCGTTCTCCTGACAACAACATCTCTTGCAGCCCATGATGGCGGTCTGCAGGGCCATGGAGATTTCCTTAACCGTTTTGCTGTGGAAGCAGAACATTGCCGTCGTTTTACGCTTGCGCTGCTGCGCGTGGAGGACGATCTGCCTGTAGAGGAGACTACAGCGCAGACAATGCCCGATACCATGCCCATGCCGCATCTGGACAAGGTGCTGGCCCTGTGGCGCATGTCTCCCGCTGCAGGCCTCGGGCAGGGGGGCAAAGCCCCCATGGTCGGCCTGTATGGAAGTAACAGCCTGATTGTATTCCATCCCCAGCGGGCAGCAGAAAAGCTTGCGCCTCTGTATGTGCAGCTGTGCAACTCCCTGCAGGAACAGCATATTACGGTTGCGGCAGGTTTGGCGGGCTATCCTTTTTTGCAGTACCGCAAGGGAGAAATGCCGGACTGTGCCCTGAAGGCTTTGGAATATGCCCGGCTGTTGCCAAAGCCGCATGTGGGCATTTGTAATTCTCTGGCCTTGAATATCAGCGCCGATAGACGCTACAGTCTGGGGGATGTGTTCGGTGCCGTAGGGGAGTATAAATTGGCCCTGCTGGCAGACCCGGGGAATGTTATGGCCAGAAATTCGCTGGGTGTGTGCATGGCTGCTCTTGGACGGGGGCACGAAGCCCGGCGGTATTTTATGGAGGCCCTGCGACGCAAGCCGGATACCACGGCGTTGGAACAGATTTGCTACAATCTGGGCACGGTGTGCCAAAGCCTGGGTGAACGACGCGCTGCAGCGCGCTACTACCGCCGTTGTATACAGATTGCCCCTGAACACCTTTTTGCCCACATCCGTCTTGGGCAGTTGTGCGAGACTGGCGGCAGAAGGGGTGAAGCGCGCCGTTTTTATGAAATGGCCGCGGCCATAGAAGACAGGCACCCCGAAACTCCCAGCGTGGCTCGGCGGCATCTGGCTCGTGTGGCCGTGCGGCAGCGCAAGGGCCAGGAGGCACGAGAACTGCTGCATGAAGCTCTGGTTCGTAATCCGCAGGACGCTGCCTCCATGCTGCTGTTGGCCAATATCTATCTGGACAGCAAGGAAGACCCGGGAATAGCCGAACTGCTGGCCAGAAAAAGTGCCGGTTTGCGCGACAGGCCGGAAGCCTGGCAAACCCTCGCCCGTGCCCTGCGTGCCCAGCAGCGCGAAGAGGAAGCCCGTGTGGCTGAAGCCAGAGCTGTGCTGCAGTGATGGCCCCCTGCCAGGAAAAGGATATGCGTAGCACGCGCTCCGGAACGCTACGCCATCTGCTCTATAATACCGGCCGCGAGCACGCGGCCGTCTGTGGCGTAGAGCGCTGCTATCTGCCCCGGAGCCGTGGGCAGCTGCTGTTCCTCCAGGGTAATGCAGAGTCTTCCTTGTACGAGTGATGCTCGGGCGGGCCTTGGCTGTTGGCGGTGACGTACGCGGGCGAGCAGCTGCCTGGGCCAGTGCTCCGGAGCAAGAGCCACAGTGGCAGGGCCGGTGACACAGGTGGTGATGCCAAGCTGCGCACGGGGGCCGACAATGAGCGCGTTGGTTTTGTAATCCTTGGCCAGCACATACAGCGCTTCGCTGTGCGCGATGCCTAGCCCCTTTCGTTGTCCTTCGGTATAGCGCCACAGGCCCTGATGGCGTGCAAGGGGCCTCAACGTGCCATCAGCTTCGCGAAGAAGTACGGGACCTGGGCCTGATGGTGTTATCTGGTATTCCTGCCAGTGCTTTTCCAGATAGGTGCGGTATGCGTCGGACTGGGTTTCTGATTTGTCCCCCGATGTGATGAAGCAGATGTCCTGACTTTCCGAGGGCAACGGTATGCGCAGGCCGGCAGCGGCTACCAGGGAGCGGCACTGGTGTTTGCTGTAGGTATGCAGGGGAAAGAGCGCGTGCTGCAGTCTGCTACGCGGTACCAGTGACAAAAAGTAGCTTTGGTCCTTGGTGCTGTCGGCAGCAGAGGCCAGCAGAGGAGGGGCAGCCTCCCCTTCGGGGCCTGGTACAAGGCGCGCATAATGCCCTGTAGCAAGTTTCTGGGAACCCAGAGCCAGGGCAGCATCCTGCAGGGCACCGAATTTTATTTCGCGGTTGCAGAGGGCGCAGGGGTTGGGGGTACGTCCTGCGGCGTAGGCAGCGGCAAAAGGCATGAGCACCGTTCGCCGGAATACGCTGCGTACGTCGACCACATGCAGGGGTACATGCAGCCTTGCGCAGGCCTCAGCCAGACCGTCTGGTGGCCCCGCAGCGTCTGGCAGGAAAAGACCGTGTATGGCCAGGGGCTGTACGCCTGCCTGCTGCAGTAGCAGGAGGGCACACAGGCTGTCAACGCCGCCGCTTACGGCCACAGCCACTCTTGAATGGGCAGTTTCCCCCATGTTCCTAAAGAATCTGGTTCAAAAACTGGCGCAGGCGCGGATGGCGGGGGGAGGTGAACAGCGTTTCGGGTTTTCCCATTTCGACGATCTGCCCCTGATCCATGAAGATAAGACGGTCGGCAACAGTGCGGGCAAAGCCCATTTCATGTGTGACGCAGATCATGGTCATACCTTCCTCGGCCAGACCGACCATAACGTCCAACACCTCGCCAACCATTTCAGGATCAAGTGCGGACGTGGGTTCGTCAAAAAGCATAATGGAGGGCTGCATGGCAAGCGCACGCGCAATCGCCACCCGCTGCTGCTGGCCCCCGGAAAGCATGGAGGGGTAGACATTGGCTTTGTCGCTGATGCCCACTTTTTTGAGTAGCGTAAGGGCTCGGGTTTCGGCCTCCTCGCGGGAAAGCTTGCGCAGGTGCCGAGGGGCAAGCGTGATATTCTGTAGCACGGTCTTGTGTGGAAAGAGATTGAACTGCTGGAAGACCATGCCTAAATTCTGGCGCATTTCGTTAATATTATTTTCGTCGCTCTGAATATTCTTGCCCTGCACAAGAATGCTGCCCATATCAATCTGCTCCAGACGGTTGATGGAGCGCAGCAGGGTGGATTTGCCCGAACCGGAAGGGCCGATGATGACCACACGTTCGCCCGGGGCGATAGTCAGGCAAACATCCTGTAAAGCTGGAAGCGAGCCAAAATACTTCCAGACGTGGTCAATAACGATGGCGGGTTCGGCACTGGCTTCCGGCATGTGTTCTGAAAGATCACTTTGCGTCATAGTAATTCAGCCTGGATTCCATGATGCTTACGGCTTTGGACAGAAGCAGTGTGATAATGAGATAGAGCAGCGCCACCATGGTATAGGTTTCAAAATACAGATAGGTGGTGCCCACAAAACTGCGCGCACGCTGCATTATGTCAGGTACGGCCATGATGGAAACAAGAGAGGTATCCTTGAGCATGGCTATGCATTCGTTGCCCACTGGCGGTAAAATCGTGCGCATGGCCTGGGGCAGCACCACCAGTCTCATGGTCTGGTAGCGGTTGAAGCCCAGAGATCTGGCGGCTTCTGTCTGACCTTTGTTGATGGCAGAAATGCCTGCCCGGAATACCTCACCCATATAGGCGCCGTAGCAAAAGCTGATGGCAACAACAGCTGAGGTAATACCGCTGACCTGCACGAAGCGTGATAATGCGTAGTAAATATAAAAAATCTGAACGAGCAGGGGGATGCCGCGGATCACTTCCACATAGGTGGAGGCAAGCAAATTGATACAGCGATTGCGCGAGATGCGCCCCAGCCCTGTGATGAGCCCCAGGGGGACGGCACAGCAGATGGCCAGCAAGGTGATTTTGAAGGTGATCAGTACGCCATCAGGGAGATAGAGCAAAATGCGTAAATAGGGTTCAGGCCAGAGAACACATAACATGCACAGTGCACAAACTGCGCCTGCAAGTGCTATGGACCACGCGTTTATCAGCCGCCATTCACGGGGATCGGGAATGGATGCCCCGTCAGTGACCATGACAATGTTGGCTTTGCTGCCTTCTTTTTTATCTTCCATCACAGTCCTTCACTGGAGGCAATGCTGCCGTTCACACTGCTTGTGCGCCAGCCGATGCTCCCACTATATCGTTTTGGGGGGCCGATACCAGCCGGCGCACAGCTGCAAACTTACTTCTTGCCCATCCATTTTTCCAGAAGCCGAGCTTCTTCACCAGAGGCCCGCACCTCTTTGATGCCTCTGTTCAATTTTTCCACGAGATCCTTACGACCTTTCTTGACGGTAAATCCGTAATATTCTTTCTCTTCTGTAACAAGGGCAATGTTGATTTTGCCGGCGGTATCCGTCTTTTTGTTGACGTAATACAGGGCCACGGGGTCATCACACACCACTGCGTCCAGGCGACCGTTGATCATGTCCTGGATGGCAAGCCCCACGTCGTCATATTCCTTGAGATCAACATTCACGCCGGATTTACGCATCACAAAAATACCTGTGGTGCCAATCTGACCACCAACCTTCAGACCCTTGAGGTCAGCCAGCGCCTTGATGCTCTTGCCTGCTGGCAGCACCACTGCCTGCGCCACCTCGTAATATGGATCGGAGAAGTCAAACTGTTTTTTGCGCTCTTCGGTAATCGTAGTGGCTGCAGCTACGATGTCATACTGGCCTGTTGCCACACCTCCAAAGATGCCGTCCCAGGCAATATTGCGCACATCCACTTCAAAGCCGGCGGCCTTGCCTACGGCGCGGATAAAATCGATATCAAAACCCACGGGCTGTTTATTGGCATCAAGCAGTTCCATGGGGGGCCAGGTGCAGTCTGAGGCAACAACATAGGTTTCGGCGGCCCAGACCTGGCTGGATACAAGTGTGAGAGCCATTATGGCAGAAAGCAGGTAACGTAACATGAGTTCTCCTTCGTTGCGGGGCATCTTCCCTACCCGGAATGCAGGCAGTTAGTTTGCCTGGCCAAGCCATTTTTCGGCAATCCGGCGTTCTTCGCCAGACTCTTGCAGCAGCTTGATGCCCTTGTTCAGTTTTTCTATGAGATCTTTGCGGCCCTTTTTGACTACAAAGCCGTAGGATTCCTTCTCTTGCGTCTTGAACGAGATGTTGAGCTTGCCGGCTGTATCCGCCTTTTTGTTGACATAGTACAGTGCCACGGGGTCGTCACAGATAACGGCGTCAATGCGGCCCTTCAGCAAATCCTCAATGGCCAGACCCACATCGTCATATTCCTTGAGCTCTGCTCCCACCTCTGCCTTGCGCACTACAAAGATGCCCGTCGTGGCAATCTGGCCACCCACCTTCTTGCCCTTGAGGTCTTTCAGGCTGCTGATATGCTGCCCCGCAGGCAACAGCACCGCCTGCACAACTTCATAATAAGGGTCAGTAAAATCAAATTGTTTTTTGCGTTCTTCGGTAATGGTGACAGAAGAGGATACGATGTCATACTGACCGGTGGCGACACCGCCAAAAATGCCGTCCCAGGCAACATTGCGCACTTCAATTTCGATGCCTACGGCTTTGGCCAGAGCCTTCAGAAAGTCGGGGGAATAGCCCGCGGGCTGTTTGTTTTCGTCAAGGAGCTCCATGGGGGGCCAGTAGCAGTCGGCTGCAGCAATATATTTTTCTGTGGCGTGCACAGGGGCGCACATAATGGCAAGGGCCAGCAAAGCAAGGGTGCAATGACGTAACATGCGTATTCTCCAAAGCTGGGCGTACCCGCCCGTTGTGGTTTGCGCCACCAGGCTGTTCCGCCGTAGCGTTGTATGCCCGGTATGCCCGAAAAAAGTATGAATAAACAGCGTATATCGTAGCTTCGGGAAGGACGGTCGTCAAGGGCATGACAACATCACTTGAATTTGCCTGGTGCAGCAGCTATGTACCTACAGGAAGGGAGGGTAGTTGTGCAGGAGAGAGGCAGAGCCATTGTGCGTAAACTTGCAGATAGCATTGACCGTTGGAAAGCTGGCGTCAGGCGACGTGTGGCCACTGTCAGGGCTGCCCCCCGCGAAGAACTGTGGCATGGCTGCCTGTTCTGGTCGTTCTGGCTTTCCCTGGCCAGTTTCCCCGTAGGTTATGGCGCCCGGGAAGTGCTGCCCCTGGTAAGTCTTGTCTTTCTGGTGCTGTATTACCGGGAAGCATGGCCACGCAGTGTACTTGCCAGGTTGCGTGTGCGCCCCTTGTTCTATTGCCTGTGGGGAATGGTTGCCATTGGCGTCTTGCTTTCAGAACATGTGTGGGTATCTCTGCTGCATGCAGGAACGGGCATTAACAAGGGTTTTATTCTGCCCTTCATTGCCATGGAGTGCGTGCGCGACGAAAAAAGTCTGTGCCGTCTGGTTTGGGCCAGTGTGCTGGCCTGTTTCTGGGAGGGCCTGGATGGCCTGTACCAAGCTATAACCGGGGCAGATATCATCTTCGGCTATACCCGAAATGGGGGCAGGCTTACGGGCAGCCTTGGCGATTATACTGTGGGTAACTATATTGCCCTGGCGCTGATTCCCGCGTTTTCTCTCTGGTTTATACTACGCCGGGCCTTGTCGCCGGCAGCGACTGCTCTGCTGTGGTTTGCCGCGCTTTGGCCTGCGTTCTTTCTTCTGGCAGGTGCGTCCAGTCGCAGCGGAGCACTGGCCGTAGCTGCTGCTGTGGGGCTGTGGGCTGTGCTGCGTAGCGGCGCTGCCCCAGGCAAACGCATGCTCGCTTCGTTGTGTGGGGGGGGCGCAGTGCTTCTTGCCGTTCTGGCATTGCAAGGACGTTTTGACTTGCAGGCCGTGGAGAACGACGGCCGGTGGAGCCTTTGGCGTCTTGGCTGGAGTGTCTTTCTGGAGCATCCCTGGTTTGGCGCCGGGGCTGGTCGCTACAATGAGGCATTCCGGGCACTGGGGCTTGTGCCGGCACAGGACGAAATAACCATCAGCCATCCCCACAATCTTTATCTGGACATGCTTTATGCCCATGGCCTGGTGGGTTTCACTCTGGGCATGATTTTTCTGCTGGGCTTTTTGTGGTGGGGCTGGCAGCATATCCGGCCAAAGCTGCTTGCAGAAACGGCGCAGGGGCATGGCTGCATATACTGGCGGCTGGCGGCCTGGTTCTGGATTGGCTTTGCCGGGTGGCTGGTCAACGGCATTTTTGGACACGATTTTTACCGTATCTGGTGGCTGGCCCTAGCCATGAGCCATCTGGGAATCATGATCGGGGCCGTGGTCAACGGGCCGGAGGTGGCGTCAGACGCCGGGAGCAGTGCAAAATCTGTTCATGGTACTATTGCGAAAAGCTGCGAGGCAACTATACCTGACTAAACCGCACCTATACGTTAAACAAAAAGTGCATCACGTCGCCGTCGTTGACCACATAGTCCTTGCCTTCCACACGCAGCACACCGTCGGCTCGGCAGGCGGCCTCATTTTCGTGGCGCATGTATTCATCGTAGGCAATGACTTCAGCGCGGATGAAGCCACGTTCAAAGTCTGTGTGGATGACGCCCGCAGCCTGCGGAGCTTTCCACCCTTTGTGGATCGTCCAGGCCCGCACTTCATCCGGCCCGGCGGTGAAGTAACTGCACAAACCCAGGGTGTCGTAGCCCACGCGGATAATGCGCACAAGACCACTTTCTTCAATGCCGTAGGAAGCCAGCATTTCCGTCTGTTCCTCATCGGAAAGCCCCTGTAGCTCTTCCTCCAGCTTGGCACAGATGCGGGCAAAACCTGCCTGTCGCCCTGCAGCGAAGCTCTCCAGTTCAGAGGAGAAAGCATTACCATCGACCACAGCGGCCTCATCCACATTGGCACAGTAGATGACGGGTTTGGCAGTGAGCAATCCCAGCTCCCGCCAGGCAGCCAGGAAGGCTTCGTTGTCCGGCAGTACAAACTCACGCGCCGGTTGCCCGGCATTCAACGTGTTGCGCAGCTCTTGCATAATCTCAGCGGCAGCCTTGGCGTCTTTGCTGCCCTTGGCCATCTTCTGGAGTTTTTCCAGCCGTCGTTCCACACTCTGCAGGTCAGCCAGCAGCAATTCCGTTTCAATGGTTTCTACATCGCGGAGAGGATTGACGTTGCCGTCCACGTGAGTGATGTTGCCATCTTCAAAGCAGCGCACCACATGCACAATGGCTGCGCATTCCCGAATATTGCCCAGAAACTGGTTGCCCAGGCCTTCGCCCTTGCTGGCTCCGCGCACAAGACCGGCAATATCGATAAAGTCCACGCTGGCGTAGATGGTTTTTTTCGGTTTGGCCTTGGTGGTCAGGGCGTCTACGCGTGCATCCGGCACGGCCACGGTGGCCTTATTGGGCTCAATGGTGCAGAAGGGGTAGTTGGCAGCCTGCGCATTCTGCGCCTTGGTCAGGGCATTGAACAGCGTGGACTTGCCCACATTGGGCAGCCCGACAATACCTATGCTGAGCGACATGGTAGATCCTCATTATGCTGGCATGGCGGGGCAAGGCGCCAATGGCACACAGACGCCATGATAAAAGTAACGCGCAGTCAAAATGACAGCGCGTGTGGTTATAAACGCAATGTGCTGGAGAGGCAAGCTATTGCAGACGTGTGGTGG
Organism: Desulfovibrio sp.; assembly: GCA_017454325.1. Taxonomy (GTDB): domain Bacteria; phylum Desulfobacterota; class Desulfovibrionia; order Desulfovibrionales; family Desulfovibrionaceae; genus Desulfovibrio. The sequence continues at coordinate 11,783 of JAFTDG010000024.1, forward strand.
GCGGCGGCACGATGCTGCCATTGCCGCTCATTGTGCCATTGAGAGACTTTTCACGCAGGAGAGGGCGTAAATCATCTGTGATGGGAACAGTGGCCGAGCTCATGGCCAGCACTTCGTTGCCCGGCGTATGGATGAGCCGGATGTTGAAGCGAACCTGTTTGGGGGTGATGACATAGGTGCCAGCCATGATGGCCTGACTGGTGGCAGTGGTAGTGAGCAATTTGCGCACATCACGTGTGAGCAGAAACTCACCCCGTTTCTTGTCAAAGCGGATGTCCCGCCCCTTACGTAATTCCTGAAAACGATAGCCCATGTCCATGAGTTTTGTGGAGATTTCTTCCATCATCTGGCGGGCCAGAGGACATGCCTGTTCAAGATCATTGATGTTGACCGGTGTGGTGCCCATGATCATGATGTGTGCGCGGGCCAGCTTTTTGCGGTTTCGGGCAGACGTGTTGGGATCGTTCCCCGCATAGCGCATCATGAGCTGGTCATCCAGCTGGTCGGCAATATCATCTGCAGCATTGGGCACATTGCCACCGCCGATGCCGAGAAAGGCTGCCGCCGTCAGGGGAATTAACAGTGCGATAAGTACAAGAATGGTGATAATAATACGGTTCATGAAAAACTCCCGGCTTCTTGTACACCTATTCAGCGCATGGTGCGCAGCAACAGCTCCACGCCATCCAATTCTTGTTTAAGTATATGGATTGTCCTGTCATCAGTGCAAATGGACAGTGCCTGCAGGTACCGTTGCCGGGCAAGCTCATAACGTCCGGCACTGCGAAATTTTCGGGCTTCTTTAAGATAGCCCAGACTATATGAATTCGCACTGGAATAGGAATGCTGACTCCTGGAGTCCCATTGTTCCTGAAATGTCCTGTCATTGCTGTCATAGCTTGAGAGAGAGTCTGCCCTGGCCAAGGTGGCAGCAAAAAAACAGGAGGAAATCAATGCCGTCACCATTGCAGCAGAACGTATGCTAAATCTTGTATTCATGCCATACCCCGGCATTGTTTACCTCCCCTGCTGTATGCGCATGGAGCCACTGCCGATGGAAGCGGCAGGCGTGTACAGACCGGTGAGGGGATCATTACTGTCAAGGGTGCGTGTGCCATGGCCGGCGTTTCTGTTGCTGCTGCCCAAATGGACGCCCGAACCGCTTTGGGGCTTTGGAGGAGCTGTGGGCGCGTCAGACTTGGCCATGCGTGCAATGATGGGCGTATTAACCAGAACAAGCTGTCCCGTGCGCATGACAAGACCGTCACTGGCACGTACCAGGCGGGCATTCACAAAGGTGGCGTCGGCATCCACATAATACGTACCTACGACGAGAGCTGCCCATTTTTGTCCTGTGGTAGGCACGAGCTGATTTGCGGCAAGCGCCAGGTCATCCCTTCCTCCCTGCACGGAGATGGTGCCATTCAGGCGGTATTCGCGTGTGGGGAAACCCCGCTGGTTGAACTCGTAAAACAGCGATTCAGCCATGAGTCTACCCAGGGGGGATGTGCGCGAAGTGTTGTTCTGGTCCACAAAGGCTGTTGGCATGGCCACAAAACCCTGAAGTGCGTCGTTGGGCATGGTGGCCAGCATCTGGTCCGCCAGTTCCCGGCTTTTTAACTTCAGCTCCACGGCATCCGTGTAGCCTGGAGAAAGTGCCGAAGGCCCTTTTGGCGAACAGGCAGGCAACAGAAAGAGCAATAACGCGCAGAGCAAAAGATAGCGCGGCAATATTGGCATAGCAACCCCAATAGCGTTGGCGAGGCACAGTCGTGTACCCATTAAGACTAAGCACACATCTGACAACTTCTTCATAACGTGTATCGTCACCCCGAGCAAAATCTTGAGAGTTTGTCGGGAAAATTTGGCCGCATATGGCCCCGGTTGTATTTATGCAAGATATATTCCATAAAAATGATATGTCTGACCAGGGTTGCACATTCACTTGGCTTGTGTGTTGAAATGGCATACAAGACTGCGGCAAGCGGCTTCAGCATTGCCTATGCCTCATGCCGAGGAGACTCTATGCGGAAAAGTAAGACCCGTACCATTCGGCTTGGCACCCTCCTTATTGGTGGGGGAGCTCCTGTGATGGTGCAAAGTATGACCAATACGGATACCCGTGACATCCAAGCCACACTTGCGCAGATTGAGCGGCTGGCGGCCCGTGGCTGTGAGGCTGTGCGCCTGGCTGTGCCGGATGCTGCTGCTGTTACTGCGCTTGCGGCGATCCGCAAGAATACCAGTCTGCCTCTTATTGCAGATATTCATTTTGATTATCGTCTGGCTGTGGCTGCAGTGGAGGCTGGTGTGGAGGGACTGCGCATCAATCCAGGCAACATCGGTTCACGCGAGCATGTGCATCGTGTGGTGGATGCGGCAAAGGCACACAGAGCCGTAATCCGTATTGGGGTCAATTCCGGCTCGGTGGAGAAGCCCTTGCTGGAAAAATATGGTGGTCCCTGTCCTGAAGCCTTGGTGGAAAGTGCCCTCGGCCATGTGCGAATGCTGGAAGAACGCGGATTTTATGACACCAAAATTTCCTTGAAGTCGTCTTCGGTGCTGCATACCATCGCTGCATACCGTAAACTGGCAGCGGTCTGTGAGTATCCGTTGCACATCGGTGTTACCGAGGCGGGTGGGCTTATGCGCGGTACGGTGAAATCTGCTGTGGGGCTGGGCATATTGCTGCATGAGGGCATAGGCGACACCCTGCGCGTTTCGCTTACTGCTGATCCGGCCGAGGAAGTGACCGTGGCCTGGGAGATTCTACGCGCCTTGGGATTGCGCTCGCGTGGTCCGGAAATCATTTCCTGCCCCACCTGTGGACGCACAGAAATCGACCTGTTTGCCCTGACGCGCGCCGTGGAAGAACGCCTGGCCGAGTCTACGGCAGATATCAAGGTGGCTGTCATGGGATGTGTGGTCAATGGTCCAGGAGAGGCCCGCGAGGCCGATTTGGGCCTGGCAGGTGGCCGGGATAAGGGCATTATTTTTCGCAAGGGCGAGGTCATCCGCTCGGTCAGGGGGCAGGAAGCCTTGCTGTTGGCCTTTATGGAAGAATTGCAACAACTGCTCAATACAAAGGAATGATACCCATGCGTTTCAGCCAGTGTTATATCCCTACTCTCAAGGAAACCCCGGCTGAGGCCGAGGTGATCAGCCATAAGCTTTTGCTGCGCGCCGGCATGGTGCGCAAGCTAACCAGCGGTATGTATACGTATCTGCCGCTGGGGCTGCGCGTACTGGAAAAGATCAGCAAGGTCATCCGCGAAGAGATGGCCGTTGCCGGATATCAGGAAGTGCTCATGCCCATGGTGCAGCCCGCAGACCTGTGGAAGGAGTCCGGCCGCTGGGAGCATTATGGCAAGGAGCTGCTGCGCTTCAGAGATCGCAATGACCGTGAGTACTGTTTGGGGCCTACACATGAAGAGGTCATTACCGACTTGGTACGCGGCGAGGTGAAGTCCTACCGCCAATTGCCCATACGCCTTTTTCAGATTCAAACCAAATTCCGTGATGAAATTCGTCCGCGTTTCGGCCTCATGCGTGGGCGCGAGTTCGTCATGAAGGATGGCTACTCCTTTGACGCCAATGCAGTTGGCGCTGAAAAAAGCTATTGGGAATGTCATGCGGCCTACAAGCGTATTTTTCAGAGGCTTGGTCTGCGGTTCCGCCCGGTAGAGGCGGATTCCGGATCCATCGGCGGCAATTTTTCCCATGAGTTTATGGTACTTGCCGATGCCGGAGAAGATACCATTGCCTTCTGTCATGACTGTGACTATGCAGCCAATGTGGAACGCGCTGAAGTGCGTTATCAGGCTTCTGAAACAAAGGGTGATTATACCTGCCCTTCCATAGAACGGGTGGCCACGCCAGGTGCGCATACGGTGGAGGAAGTCTCGGCCATGCTGGGCGTACCTGCCGCTGCTATTGTCAAGACCATGCTGTTTTTGGCGGATGGCAAACCCGTGGCAGTACTGGTGCGCGGCGACCGTGAAGTCAACGATGTGAAGCTCAAGAATGTGTGCAATGCGCAGGAGGTGCATCTGGCTGATGGCGATACCGTCATGGCACTGACACATGCCCCTGTCGGTTTTGCCGGGCCGGTTGGCCTTGCAATTCCCGTCTATGCTGACAATGAGCTTAGAGATGGCGTGGATTATGTAACCGGAGCCAATGCCCAGGACTCCCATTGCATGCATGTGGATCTTAATCGCGACGTCACAGTGACAGCCTGGGCTGATCTTCGTATGATAACCGCACATGATGCTTGCCCGCGTTGCGGTGGGCATCTGGAACTCACACGCGGCATTGAGGTGGGGCATGTCTTTATGCTGGGTTGCAAGTACAGTGATGCCATGCACGCCACCTATCTGGACGAGAACGGCCGGGAACAGACGATGATCATGGGCTGCTACGGTATTGGCGTGTCTCGTGTAGCTGCGGCGGCCATTGAACAGAATCACGACGAACAGGGTATTGTTTTTCCCCCGGCCATTGCTCCTGCTGACTGCGTGCTGCTTAACCTTGATCCCCGCAATGATGCAGTGAACGCTATGGTGGAAGATCTTTATGCCCGCCTGTGGCATATGGGGGTGGAGGTGCTTTTGGACGACCGAGAAGAGAGACCAGGTGTGAAGTTTAAGGATGCCGACCTGTTGGGCATACCCATGCAGCTGGTGGTTGGCGGCAAGAGTCTGGCTCGGGGGGTTGTGGAATGTAAGGACCGCCGCAGTGGCCAAAAGGGAGAGTTGCCTATTGACGATCTGCCGGCGTCCTTTTCTGCCTGGGCGGCACGTGTGCGTGCCGGTTGGGAAGCACAGCAGGCCTGAACTGCATATGTTGGGCGAGGCCGCCATACTTAGCGTTCGAGAACTTACCGAGCAGCTGCGCAGACTTCTGGAAGTCAAGTTTCCCTTTGTCTGGGTGCGAGGTGAGATTTCCAATCTTTCCCGTCCCGGGTCGGGCCATATTTATTTCAGTCTCAAGGACCAGGATGCGCAGTTACAATGCGTGTGGTTTAAGCAAAAGCAGCAGATTGCCCGGCAGGGGGTTGATCCGCTTACTGGTGAAGTGCGGGAGCCCGGCACACCTTCGCCCCTAGATATGCTGCAGAATGGCCTGGATGTGCTCTGCGCTGGGCGCATTACCCTGTATGCGGCACGCGGGCAATATCAGCTAGCCGTGGAACTGCTCCAGCCGGCTGGCGAGGGCATGTTGGCTCGGGCCTTTGAGGCGGCACGACGCAAACTGGCCGCACAGGGCTATTTCAGCCTGGAACGCAAGCGCCCACTGCCAGTTGATCCGTTGCGCGTGGCCCTGATTACCTCTCCATCAGGAGCAGCCATCCACGATTTTCTTGAACTGGCGAACAACAGAGGCAGTGGGGCACGTATTCGCCTCTTCCCCGTGGTGGTACAAGGAGAGGGAGCCACGTCTTCCCTCGTTCGTGCACTGGAAGAGGCCAATGCGCAACAGTGGGCGCAGGTGGTGGTGATTATCAGAGGGGGTGGCTCGCTTGAGGATTTATGGGCCTTCAACGAGGAACCTGTGGCACGGGCTGTATTTTCTTCCCGTCTGCCAGTGCTTGCGGGCATTGGGCACGAGGTAGATGTAACCTTGACAGACATGACGGCCGATGTGCGCGCCGCAACACCTTCGCATGCGGCACAGCTGCTGTGGCCACCGCGTGCCGAGCTCATGCAGCGTGTTGATTCGGCAGAGACGGCTCTGCGCCGTGGCATACAGCGGTGTCTGGATATGGCCTTTGAAACGCTTGGCCATCAGGAGAGCGCTTTGCGCTGGCTTTCCCCTTTGAAGCATCAGGCCCGCCTTGCCGAGCAGCTTGTTTTATTGCAGCGCGCACTGGAACGTGCTGTTCGTCAGTGGATCGACAGGAAGGAAATCCTTTTCCGGCGGTTGGAGACATCCCGTCGGGGAGCATTTGGATTGGCCCGACTGGATGTGCTCTCTGGACGCCTGGGTATCATGTGCGCCCGTCTTGAGGCGACCATGCCCACTTTGCTGCATGCCAGGCAGCGGGAGCTTGCAACGGCACAGGAACGTCTGGGAGCAGCAGCTCGTAACTGGATGCTTGGCTGGGAGCGCCAGCTGGAAAAGCTGGCCTTACAGCTGGCAGCCGGTGACCCCATGATGCCGCTCAGACGCGGATACGCTTTGGCACGCACTGGCGGGGGCAATGTGTTGCGGTCCGTACACGGCCTGAATGTGGGCAATGTCGTGGAAGTGCTGTTGGCCGACGGCATACTGGAAACGGTAGTCAGCCATGTACGGTCTGAACCTTTAAGGCCAGGGGAGTGAGTGATGCGGTATATCAGGCATGGGTGCAGCATGGTGCTCGTTATGTGCATGGCAGTCGTTACAGCGCTGCCTGCAGCAGCACTGACACTTGAGGCTCCGAGAAAGGCTGCGCGGGGTGATGCCTTTCTGGTCTCGGTTATGAGCAACACTCCCCTGCGTTCTGTTACCTTTAGCTGGTTGGGGAAAAAACACCGTATTGCCGCCGTGCCAGTCAACATGGGTGGACAGGCCAGACCCCGTGGCGTTTCTGGCCGGCATACGCAGTGGCGTGCCTCTATTCTTCTGCCGGTACCCCTTGACTGCAAGGATAATGGCCAAAATCTGACGGCAGCGGCCCAGGTTGAATATGCTGCGGACGCAGCCGCAGCGGCTCCCATTGTGAAGCATGTGGCTTTTTATGACAAAAAACGCCCTGTGCAGAAACTCAATGTGGACAAAAAATTCGTTACTCCCCCGGCCGATCAGGCAGCGCGTATCAAGGCCGACAGGGAGCGGGTACGGTCAGCGCTGGCCAAACGCCTGGCAGAGCACTGTTGGGCCTTGCCCTTTCACAGACCTGTGCCTGACAGAGGCGTTTCCAGCCTGTTTGGTTTGAAACGCGTATTCAATGGGCAGCCGCGTGGGGTACACAAAGGGCTTGATTTGCGGGCGCCGCAGGGGCAGACAGTCACGGCCTGTGCCGACGGCATTGTAGCACTGACGGGTGATTTGTATTACTCCGGCAATGTGGTGTATATCAATCATGGCGAAGGGGTGTTTACTTCTTATCTGCATTTGTCCAAAATTCTTGTCAGGGAAGGGCAGAGAGTGCGCCGGGGCGAGACTGTGGGCCTTGTGGGCGCTACAGGCCGCGTTACAGGGCCGCACTTGCACCTTTCTCTGATAGTGCAGGGAGAATCTGTTGACCCCCAGCCTTTTTTGGCCGCACAACCCACACATGTTGAGAAAAAGCATGAGCGCCAAAACTGAAAATACATTTGAGAAAAGGATGATGCGTCTGCAGGAAATTGTGACAGCCCTGGAAAGTGGCGATGTGCCTTTGGAAAAGGGTATGGCCTTGTACAAGGAAGGGGCGGCTTGCGCACGCTCTTGCCGTGAACAGCTGGAAAAGGCGCGTCACGAGCTGGAAGTGTGGCAGGACGGCCAGGCACAAGCCATGGAACTGGGGAATTGTGTTGCCGAGGAGGCGGAACAGGCATGATGCCAGCAGCCGAGATGAAATCTCTGCTCGCTGCAAGGGGCAGAACTGTAGAGGCTTTTTTGTCTACCTGTCTGGACGGGCGCGACATGCCGTCGCGTTTACGTCAGGCCATGCTCTATAGCCTGATGGCTGGGGGTAAACGCTTGCGGCCCGTACTGTGCATGAGCGCGGCCGCTTTGTGCGGGCTGAATACGGAGCGTGTACTGCCTTTTGCCGCTGCCATTGAGATGATCCATACCTATTCACTCATTCACGATGATCTGCCGGCCATGGACAATGATGATTTGCGCCGGGGCAAGCCTTCCAATCATAAAGCCTTTGACGAAGCCACGGCTATTTTGGCTGGTGACGGTCTGCTTACGGACGCCTTTCTGATGATGTGTACCACTGACCTCCCCTCCGAACGGGTGCTTGCGGCTGTAAGTGAACTGGCACTGGCTGCGGGATCTTCAGGCATGGTGGGTGGACAGGAGTGGGATATGTTGTACACAGGAGGGCCGGCCATTGAGCTGACACAGTTGCGTACCATGCACGCCATGAAAACTGGTGCGCTGTTGCGGGCTTCCTGTGTGTGCGGCGTACTGCTTGCCGGTGCGCAAACCGCCGTGCGCGATGCGCTGTCGGCTTATGGTGCGGCCCTTGGCGTGGCCTTTCAGATTGCAGATGATATTCTCGATGTTGTTGCCGATACAGCTACGCTGGGCAAGCCTTCAGGCAGCGACGCAGCGCGGGGTAAGAACACCTATCCCGCTCTTGTAGGTATTGAAAGGAGTCGGGACTTGGCGCGTGCCCAAGCAGATGCGGCCTGCGCAGCATTGGCCGGATTTTCTGGACCAGAAGCGGATTTTCTACGCTCTCTTGCTGACTACACGGTACATCGGGCGGCCTGATATGGAGCGCTGTGTGGCAGATACACCGCTGCTGGACGGTATTGACAGCCCTGCGTGTTTGCATTCCTTTTCTGATGAGCAGCTGGTCCATCTGGCCGCAGAGGTACGCCAGCGCATCATAGAGGTGGTTTCGCACACAGGTGGGCATCTTGCGCCTTCATTGGGCGTGGTAGAGTTGACGCTTGCACTTCTTTCCACCTTTGACATGGGGAAGGACAGGCTTATCTGGGATGTGGGCCACCAGGCATATGCCTATAAGTTGCTTACCGGGCGTGCTGCACAATTTCACACCTTGCGCAGTTTTGGAGGAATTTCCGGTTTCCCGCGCATGGCCGAGAGCCCGTATGATCATTTTGGAGTGGGGCATTCTTCCACATCCATTTCCGCCGCATTAGGTATGGCGCTGGCGCGTGATCTTTCTGGTCTTTCCCATCATGTTATCGCAGTTATTGGCGATGGCTCGTTGACAGGGGGAGAGGCTTTTGAGGGGCTTAATCTGGCCGGGCATATGGGACGACGGCTTATTGTAGTGCTCAATGACAATGAGATGTCCATTTCGCCCAATGTAGGTGCACTCTCGCTTTTTCTAAGTCGTACCCTGTCCAGACGGTGGGTGCGGCAGACCCGTCGAGAAGTCCTCAAATTTTTGCGCTCTATCCCTCGTATAGGACAAAAACTTGCTGTATATGCCATGCGTGGGGAATGGAGCTTCAAGTCTTTTTTCACACCGGGAATGCTTTTCGAGGCATTTCGCTTCAATTATATTGGGCCTGTGGATGGGCATGACATCCCGGCCTTGCGCCGACATCTTATGGCGGCAGCGAGCATTGAGGATGGGCCTGTGCTGTTGCATGTGCGCACATGCAAGGGCAAGGGCTATGCCCCAGCGGAAAAAAATCCGACTCTGTATCATGGTATTGGCCTGTTCACGCCAGAGACCGGCCAGCCCGTACCGTCCACGGCAAAACTGTCTTCCTTTACAAGCGTGTTCAGCAATGCCTTGCTGGAGATTGCCGCACGCAATGACAGCGTTATAGCTATTACTGCGGCCATGCCAGAAGGCACCGGCACAGCCAAGTTTCGCGAACGTTTCCCTGACCGTTTTGTGGATGTCGGTATTTGTGAGCAGCATGCTGTTACCTTTGCCGCTGGGCTGGCAAGCCAAGGGTACCATCCTGTGGTGGCCGTGTACTCAACCTTTCTGCAACGGGCCTATGACCAGATAGTGCACGATGTTTGTCTGCAAAATTTGCCCGTGACTTTCTGTGTGGACCGCGCAGGATTAGTGGGGGAAGATGGAGCCACGCATCACGGAGCCTTTGATATCGCCTATCTGCGACATATTCCCAACATGCGACTGATGGCTCCACGTGATGAGGATATGCTTCGTCACTGCTTGAATACTGCCTTGCAGCTTACAGGTCCATGTGCCCTGCGTTACCCGCGTGGTGTCGGTTTTGGCATACCCCTGACTGGCGGCATGCGCGTGCTTGCGTCGGACATGGGGGAAGTGATGTTGGAGGGGACGGACGTAGCCGTGATAGCCGTAGGCAACAGGGTACACCCTTCGCTGGAAGCTGCTGCCCTGGTAGAACAGGAAACTGGCATACGGACACTGGTTTTTGATCCCGTGTGGCTCAAGCCTTTACCAGAAGCACAGCTGGCAGATATCGCACGACGTTTTAGCCGTATCCTTCTGGTGGAAGAGGGCGTGCTTGCGGGCGGTTTTTCTTCCGCAGTGCTTGAATTCTGGAATGATAGGGGCTTGCTTTGCGGGCAACGCATTAAACGTATGGGGCTGCCTGACCGATTTGTGGAACATGGCAGCCAGTTACGCCTACGTGAACAGGTAGGTCTGCGTTGCAAAAATATTGCTGAGGCAATTGTGGCCTTGTCTATGCGCTAAAAGATTACTGTTTTATTTGTTTGTGCAGCATGGCGCGCAGAGTTTCGGCCTCCGGGCCGGAATGTCTCGCGAGAAAATGTGTAAGCCGTGATGTCACAGCTGGATGGCGTGGTGCTAATTCATAGAGGGATGCCGCCGCCGCCGTACAGACGGCAAAGATGCGTGCATGCTGCATGCCTGCTGCCTTGAGATGGGCATACTGTAGTGCGGTGTTAATGATGCTGTCTAGAAAAGCTGTATCACCCGAGGCAAAAAAGGCCATCCAGTACATATGGAGGACGGTTTGTTCAGATCGGATATCCCATGCAGCAAGAGGAGCCGGACTTCTGGCGATTTGGTCGCGCAGCAGAGTATCCTCTGGGCTTAGCAAGCGGCCTATGAGTTCGTTTTCATCGGCAAGCTGCGCCAGATGTACTGCCCAGGCCAAAGTGCGGCGGCCGTTGCGTCCCAGGGAATCCGGTGGGGGCAGCAGCCGCTGTCGGGTCGTGGCATCCATACGCAGCACCTGAGCAAAGAAGGCTGCGAGGGCGAGCTGCTTGCGGGTATCTGTCAGTACACCCTGCGCATCAAAGGTACGCAGGATGCCAGCCAGCACTTCTTGATGCGGCTTCTGATAGTAGAACTCTACGTCCCTGGCATAGTGGGGCACTGCTTTAGAGAAGGCAACTGCTGCATCTGCAGGTCGGTCATGAGATTGCAGGGGCAAAACCGCTATTAAGACCGCCACACAAGAAAAAGTGAGTTTGCGTAACGTATGCAGTATCCGTCGCGTTATGCGGTTATATGCAATGGCCGCTGTGTTAAGGAATAATGGTGGATTACGTGGAAGTGTGAGAAAAAAGGACGATAGCATTACAGGTATATATCTCAAGGCAGTACGGGCATGCAAGCTGTTCATGATGGGAGAATGTTTACAGCAGCCCAGAAGCGACACATAAGCTGTTTGTGCATATTGTTGAGCCAATAGTCATGTTGGGGTATGGTGTTGTTATTGTGCAACCAATGACCATGTTTTCCACAGGAATCCGACCATGAACAGTGATGGCCGACATGGCTTCTCATTTTTGGTCTGCCCTGACGGACAGCTGTTACGTACACATTTAGAGCAGCTTGTGACCGAGAGCACTCCGGCTCAAGGTACTTGGGAACGGCATGTCTACTGGGGTGATGAGGATCCCCCCCCTCGTTTTTGGGAACAGCTCACCCTTCAGGGATTATTTGGTACGCCACGTTTGTTGGTAGCACGGCAGGCGCATCTTTGGTCCGCAGCGGTATGGAAAAAAATATCACATGCGCTGGCCCATCCTGGGGAGCAGTGCTGGCCCGTTTTTTGTCTGGAAGGTCGGTGGGAAAAGGGACGACCAAAGGTGCCAGCCCATATCCTGAAACTGCGGTGCCTGTCCTTCGCTGACAAGCAGGGCTGGGTCTGGCGTCAAGACGGTTTGAATGAACGCGGGGTTAAACGGTATGTGCTGCAGCGTGCCAAGGCGCGTGGACTTACATTCACGCCTGATGCGCTGGAACAATTTTGTGTGTCGGTACCACCATATGGGCAGGCCATTGAAAATGAGCTTGACAAGTTCAGTCTGCTCTGTGACGCCACCTGTGCGAAGGGCGTTGCTCCAGATAAGGGACACATCACCAATGCCATGATAAGTGCCGCATGGAGTTCTGAGTGCAATGTGTTTTCCTGTATCCGCCATATGGAAGCGGGTAATCTTCCAGCTGTGTGGAAGGAACTGTCACACAGCACAGAGGATGATAGTTTGCTTTTTTCTCTACTGGGCTTACTTGCGCGGGAGCTGCGCCTTTTCTGGAGTATTCAGATCGGCGAAAGTGTACGTCTGCATTCCAGCGAGGCCGCATATAAACACACGTTGGCAGCAAGATTGGAGCCGAGAGCCCTCTCCGAGGGTATGACCATGATTATGGATGCTGAACTGCAGGTAAAAAATGGCAATCGCACACCTAAACAAGGCTTGGAATTTCTGGCGACGCAAATGACAGCCCTATTTGCTGCTGCATCCAGACAATCTCGATAAATATTCCTCTTGCGCAATTTCCAAGACTGCTTATTGTTGTATAATGGTAAAGTCAAATCCAGTACCTGCCTCATTTCAGGGGCATCGGGAACGACTCCGGCAGAGGCTGGATCAGACGCCTGCCGCTGTGGCAGATTATGAAGTGTTGGAATTGTTGCTTGGCTATGTTTTGACACGAAGGGATACTAAACCTCTTGCCAAGGAGTTGCTTCGCCGTTTCGGCAGCATGCGGGGGGTTTTGGAAGCCAAGCCTGATGAACTTTTACAGATATCGGGTTTCGGGCCTGCATTGCTTGCCTTTTGGCGAGTGCTACGCGAAACACGGGTTCGTTATGTGGCCTCCAAACTCATACAGCGTGAGGTGCTGGCTACACCGCAGGCCGTAGCCCGTCTTGCCCAGGTACGGCTAAGTGGCAGCCCGTATGAGGAATGCTGGCTCGCTCTTGTGGATGGGAGTAATCGACTCATAGCTTGGCAGATGCTCAGGCGTGGGGGTGTAGCAGAGGTTCCCCTCTATCCCAGGGATGTGTTTGAGGCCGCATTGGTGCATAAGGCAAGCGGTATTATATTGGTGCATAATCACCCGGGCGGTAATCTCGAACCTTCGTCACAAGACTGCCTGTTAACAGAAGAACTACAACGTCTGGCACCGCATATGGGCCTGCGTTTTTTGGATCATGTTATTGTTACAGATGGAGACTGCTTCAGTATAGTGCGTTCACAGCGCTTGTGAGCAGTCGGGGAGCATACATGGCCGACGACAATGAAAAAGATGCACTGGTATGTTCTGACGAAAGTGGAAACCAGGCACAACCTGTTATTGACAGTACGGAAGAGCATGAGAACGATACGGCAGGGCAACAGGCCCGTGAAGCCGGTTCAAACGACATTATACAGAGTATTCCCGACGTGCTGCCCGTATTGCCCGTGCGTGATGTGGTAATCTTCAATTATATGATTCTGCCGCTCTTCATCAGTCGCGAGAGTTCTGTGCGCGCTGTAGACGCGGCCTTAAAAAACGGAAGGTATCTGCTGGTTTGTGCACAGAAAGAGGAATCTACAGATGAGCCTGGCCCACAGGATCTTTATACTGTAGGTACTGTTGTGCAGGTCCTGCGCATGCTCAAGTTGCCGGATTCACGGGTGAAAATTCTGGTTCAAGGGGTCAGTCGCGCACGTATTACAGATTATCGGCGCATAGAGCCGTATATGGAAGCGCAAATTGTAGCCGTGACTGAACAGATATCAGCAGCAAATGCTACGGTGGAGGCCCTGCTGCGTTCAGTACGTGACCAGAGTGAAAAGGTGCTCCATCTACGCGGTCTCGCCTCGCCGGATGTCCTTTCCGTTTTGCAGGGTGTGGATGACCCCGGCCGTCTGGCCGATCTTATTGCCGCCAATATGCGGATGAAAACTGCCGATGCGCAACGTATCCTTGAGACAGAAAATCCCGTGGAACGTCTTGAGCTCGTAAATGCCCAGCTGCAACGCGAGGTGGAGGTAGCCACCGTGCAGGCGCGAATTCAGAGCTCGGCCCGCGAGGGGATGGACAAGGCACAGAAAGATTATTTTCTGCGCGAACAGCTCAAGGCCATCCACAATGAGCTGGGTGACAGGGCGGACGAGAGCGAGGAAGATCTGGACAATTTGAGAAAAGCCCTCGACAAGGCCGGCCTGCCCAAGGAAGTCCGTCAGGAGGCGGACAAACAGCTGCGTCGTCTTTCGGGCATGCATGCCGATGCTTCTGAAGCCACAGTGGTACGCACGTATCTGGACTGGCTGGTAGACCTGCCCTGGAAAAAACTATCCCGTGACCGTTTGGACATACACCGTGCCAAGGAGGTGCTGGATGCCGACCACTGTGGTCTTACCAAAATCAAGGATCGCATCCTCGAATTTCTGAGTGTCCGTAAACTTAATCCGCAATCAAAAGGCCCTATCCTCTGTTTTGTAGGACCTCCTGGAGTGGGAAAGACTTCTCTGGGGCGTTCTATAGCGAGGGCTATGGGGCGTAAGTTTCAACGCCTATCCCTGGGCGGCATGCATGACGAAGCGGAAATCCGTGGTCACAGGCGTACCTACATCGGGGCCATGCCGGGACGTATTCTGCAGGCGCTCAAACAGGCAGGTACCCGTAATCCAGTCATTATGCTGGATGAGGTGGACAAGCTTGGTACTGACTTCAGGGGTGATCCATCTTCTGCTCTGCTTGAGGTGCTGGATCCTGAGCAGAATTTTAGCTTTAGTGACCATTATCTTAACGTGCCCTTTGATCTTTCCAAGGTCATGTTTATCTGCACTGCTAATCATTTGGACCCCATACCCGCAGCTTTGCGTGATCGTATGGAGGTCATTTCCTTGTCTGGATACACGTTACAGGAAAAGGCGGAGATTGCCCGTAAGCACCTTCTTGCCAAACAGGAGAAAGACAACGGTCTTAAGCCAGGTGAAATGAAGCTCAGTGCTGCTGCCCTTAACAAGGTTATTCGTGCTTACACACGTGAGGCGGGAGTGCGTAACCTGGAACGCGAGCTTTCATCCTTATGTCGCAAGCTCGCCCGCCGTAAGGCAGAAGGTGAGAACGGTCCCTTTACAGTGGGCACAGCAGAGGTGGAGAGCATGCTCGGGGCTCCCCGTTTTATAGAAGACGAGAAGGAGAAGAAGCTTAGGCCCGGCATGGCCTTAGGCTTGGCTTGGACGCCGGCGGGGGGCGAGGTACTCACGGTGGAGGCGACTGTAATGAAGGGCAAAGGTGGATTGACCCTTACAGGACAGTTGGGCGATGTCATGAAGGAAAGTGCCCAGGCCGCTTTGAGCTATATCCGTAGCCGGGCGGATTCGCTGGGTGTCGACCCCGGGTTTCTTAGCAAGCATGATTTACATGTGCATGTGCCAGCGGGAGCCACTCCCAAAGATGGTCCATCGGCGGGAGTGACGCTGACTACGGCACTCATATCTGCTTTAACCGGCCGTCGTGTGCGGGCCGATGTGTGTATGACTGGCGAGATAACACTGCGGGGGCGCGTGTTGCCTGTTGGGGGCATTAAAGAAAAAATACTGGCCGGAGTGGCGCGCGGACTCAAGCATGTTCTTATCCCATATCAGAATAGCAAGGATTTAGAGGATGTACCACAGGATTTGCTTAAACGTATAGAAGTACATCCTGTACATCACTATGATGATTTGCCCGCCCTGGTATTTGAGGATGGGGGGGTGCCCATTCGGACCCGCAAGGGCAAGCCTGAAACCACAAAGAAAAAAACTGCGCCAAAAGGTATGGATATGACAAGGGCCTGATGCCATGCACCTTGGGGAATATCTAGCTTGCGCAACCAAGCGTCTTATTGAGGCGGGGGTGGACAGCCCCCGCCTTTCTGCAGAAATTCTGGCCTGTGAAGTGTTGTGTCTTCACAGCGTACAGTCAGTTCCCAGTTCAGCGCGTCTCTTTTGTATTACAGAAACGCGTCGGGAGCTGTCTGAAGACGAGGTGGAGCGGCTTGACTTGCTACTGGCAAAACGTGCTGCGGGGTGTCCTGTGGCACAGATTGTGGGACGAAAGGAATTTTACGGACATGATTTTCTCGTCTCGCGTCATACACTCATTCCGAGGCCAGAAACAGAATTGCTGGTAGATATCATACTCCAAAAGCTGCCTGACTGCCTGCAGAATTTTGCAGATCTTGGAACAGGTAGCGGGTGTATAGGTTGCATCCTTGCTGTTGAGCGTCCGTCCTGGCGTGGCCTGCTTATTGATTCAAGCATAGCCGCCTTGAAAGTTGCACAAGCCAATAGTATGCGACTGGGATTGGAGCAGAGGCTTACTGTATTGTGCGGTGATATACAGCGACCGCCCCTTTTGGGATGTTCACTGGACATACTGGTGAGCAATCCCCCCTATATAGCCTGGAGTGAAAGGGACTCCGTAATGGAGGAAGTGTTCAGATGGGAACCCAGAGATGCGCTTTTTTCAGAAGAAAATGGTTTGCAGCATCTTGCTGGGTGTATAAAGGCTGCCGCACTAACCTTACGACCTGGAGGGTGGGTATTGTTAGAGCATGGCGCAACACAGGGGCAGGCCGTACGACAGATGCTATGCGACCAGGGTGTTTTTGTCCGAAGTAAAACAGAACATGATCTTGCCGGGCATGAGCGCTGTACCTACGCTCAGAAACGTGTTAACTAATCAATATTGACAAACAATTGCCATGGCCGACGCGGAAAAAAGGGATGAGCTGAACAAAAAATTGAGAAAATGCATTTTCTGCTTGCCAAAGGCCATGAAAACGCATATTAAGCGAACTTGCCGCTGGCGTAGCTCAACTGGCAGAGCAGCTGATTTGTAATCAGCAGGTTGCGGGTTCGAGTCCCATCGCCAGCTCCACAAAAAGCTGAACAGGAGCGCATAAAGCTCTTGCGGCAAAGTGTGGAGGGGTTCCCGAGTGGCCAAAGGGAACAGACTGTAAATCTGTCGTCGTAAGACTTCGGTGGTTCAAATCCACCCCCCTCCACCACTCCTTCCGATGTTTTGTGCTACGGAAGGTGGCCGACTTACAAAACTGCCTTGGCTGTAGGAGACAGAGTTCTGTCGGGAACTACGGTAACGTGCGGGAATAGCTCAACGGCTAGAGCATCAGCCTTCCAAGCTGAGGGTTGCGGGTTCGAATCCCGTTTCCCGCTCCATACCTGCCTGAACCGTAATTCTATTTTACTAAAGCCAAAGCAATCCCTGGTGTACAGGGACTTCATGCGGACAGCGGACCATTTGACGTTCCATCCCACTGCCGCAGCCGCTACGCGAGGGCGTTGCAGCGAACGCGTATTGTTTTTGTAACGTTGGTAAAACGCAAACTTATTTTTTAGGGAGACGTACAATGGGCAAGGAAAAATACGAACGCAAAAAGCCCCATGTGAACATTGGCACCATCGGCCACATCGACCACGGTAAAACAACGCTGACTGCAGCAATAACCAAGATTGCAGGCCTCAAGGGCGAAGGGAAGTTCATTTCCTATGATGAAATTGACAAGGCCCCTGAGGAAAAGGAACGCGGTATTACCATTTCCACTGCGCATGTGGAATATGAAACTGATAAGCGTCATTACGCGCATGTGGATTGCCCCGGTCATGCCGACTATATTAAAAATATGATTACTGGTGCTGCACAGATGGACGGCGGCATCCTTGTTGTTGCGGCTACGGATGGTCCGATGCCTCAGACCCGTGAGCATATTTTGCTCGCCCGTCAGGTGGGAGTGCCGCAGCTCGTGGTGTTTTTGAACAAGTGCGATCTCGTGGATGACGAGGAGCTCTTGGAGCTCGTGGAACTGGAAGTGCGTGAACTGCTTTCCAGTTACGATTTCCCCGGCGATGATGTGCCCGTGATTCGTGGTTCTGCTCTCAAGGCTCTTGAATGTGATAATCCCGACGCGCCAGAGGCGAAGTGCATTGCTGAACTGCTGAAGGCTTGCGATGATTTTATTCCTGATCCGCAGCGCGATATTGATAAGCCCTTCCTTATGCCCATTGAAGACGTCTTTTCCATTTCCGGTCGCGGTACAGTGGTGACCGGTCGTGTGGAGCGCGGCGTTATCAAGGTCGGTGATGAGGTGGAAATTGTGGGTATTAAACCCACGCAAAAGACCACCTGCACAGGCGTTGAAATGTTCCGCAAGCTGCTTGACCAGGGGCAGGCTGGGGATAATATCGGTGTGCTTCTGCGTGGTACGAAACGCGATGAGGTAGAGCGTGGTCAAGTGCTTGCCGCGCCCAAGAGCATCACGCCTCACAAGAAATTTAAGGCTGAGGTTTATGTGCTCTCCAAGGAAGAAGGTGGACGCCACACGCCCTTCTTCTCTGGCTATCGTCCGCAATTCTATTTCCGTACAACAGATATTACAGGCGTTATCAATCTTCCCGAGGGTGTGGAAATGGTTATGCCTGGTGACAACAGCCAGTTTATTGTTGAACTCATCGCGCCTATTGCCATGGAAAATGGCCTGCGTTTCGCCATTCGTGAAGGCGGACGTACCGTCGGTTCCGGCGTGGTGACTGAAATTATTGAGTAAATCGTATGCGAGTTAATATTATTCTGGCTTGTACTGAGTGCAAACGCCGCAACTACAGCACCCGGAAAAATAAGAAAAATACAACCGGGCGTCTCGAGATGAAAAAGTATTGTCCATGGGACAAAAAGCATACGTTACATCGCGAGACTAGGTAATAACAATTTCGAAGGGGGGTAAAACCCTCTTTCGAGAGTAACGCAGGGCAGTAGCTCTAACGGCTAGAGCGGCGGTCTCCAAAACCGCATGTTGGGGGTTCGAATCCCTCCTGCCCTGCCATTTTTTATATTCGGATTTCACCATGGCAAAAAAACAGGCTCAACCTGCCGACCTAAAGACAGAACGTGACCCCAGTCCTCTTGCTCGCTTGGTGCGATATGTGGAAGACTCTCGGGCCGAGCTGCGCAAGGTCACTTGGCCCACGCTGCAAGAAACGCGCAAGGCCACATTGGCCGTGCTGGGCTTTGTAGCCGTGATGGCCGTCATACTGGGGCTGGTGGACCTCGGTCTGTCTACCCTGATCAAGTCCATACTGTCCTGAAGGCCACTATGAACACCGACGACCGCGTTATAGACGATACTTCTGAACTTTCCAAAAAGCCTCGCTGGTATATTGTGCATACCTATTCAGGTTTTGAGCAGCGTGTGCAAAAGACCATCAATGAACTGCACCGTACTGGTCAGGATCAGGGGCTTATCGAAGAGGTGGTTGTACCCACAGAAAAAGTCATAGAACCCACCAAAACCGGAGAGCAGCGAACAACTACCCGAAAGTTCTATCCGGGGTATGTCATGGTGAGAATGACCATGACTGACCTCTCTTGGCATCTGGTGCAGAATATCTCAAAGGTTACAGGCTTTGTTGGTGGTAAGAATCGTCCCACGCCAATGCGCGAAAGTGAGGCACAACGCATTTTGTCGCTCATGGAAACGCGACAGGAAACACCTCGGCCGAAATTTAATTTTGACCGTGGTGATGAGGTGCGCGTAATTGAAGGACCTTTTGGTGGTTTTAATGGCGTGGTAGAGGATGTCAACTATGATAAGGGGAAACTGCGTGTATCTGTTTCCATTTTTGGTCGTCAGACCCCGGTGGAGCTAGACTTCGCGCAGGTTGCCAAGAGTTAATGCTTCTGTGTTACAGGCGTATATTCCTGTATACGCGGGCAGGATGAAGGATATTACACATGGCTAAGAAAGAAGTTGCCAAGATCAAATTGCAGATTCCCGCTGGTGCGGCAAATCCCTCACCGCCAGTAGGTCCGGCTTTAGGTCAGCATGGCTTGAATATCATGGGTTTTTGCAAGGAATTTAATGCCAGAACTCAGGATCAGAAAGGCATGATCATTCCTGTAGTAATAACCGTATATGCCGATCGGTCTTTTAGTTTTATCACTAAGACTCCTCCTGCTGCTGTTTTGATTATGAAAGCCGCCAAAATAGAGAAGGGTTCTGGTGAACCCAATCGCAACAAGGTCGGTAAGTTGACTATGGCGCAGGTGGAAGAAATAGCCAAGATCAAATTGCCTGATCTCAATGCGGCAACTGTTGAGGCAGCGGTAAAGTCCATTGCTGGAACAGCGCGAAGCATGGGTATTGAAATAATGTAGGAGCACAGGTTTGAGGATATTGGTCGTTGCTCGATACAACATGAGAATATCCTCTGCTTTTTGTGTTGCAATCAATTGTACTGCCACCTTCGCGCATGCAGAAGTACGGCAGGAGATGCCAACCTAAAGGATTATCACATGCCAAGACATGGCAAAAATTTTCGTAAAGCGCTCGAGGCAAATAACCTTCAGGAGCGTTTTAGTGTTGAAGATGCTGTAAGCAAGTCGCTGGCTTGTTCCTTCGCAAAATTCGATGAAACAGTGGATGTGGCAGTACGTTTAGGTGTGGATCCTAAATATTCTGACCAGATGGTGAGAGGTGCAGTAACACTTCCTAACGGTTTGGGTAAAACAGTCCGCGTTGTTGTATTTTGCAAAGGCGAGAAGCAGGCGGAAGCGAAAGAGGCTGGTGCTGATGTTGTAGGTGCAGAAGACCTTGTCGCCAGGATCAAGGAAGGATGGCTTGATTTTGACGCAGCAGTAGCCACTCCTGATGTAATGGCACTTGTTGGTCAAATTGGTCGTCTGCTAGGACCTCGTGGCCTTATGCCTAATGCAAAAACCGGGTCTGTAACATTTGACGTGGCAAAAGCTGTCAATGAACTTAAGGCGGGCCGCGTTGAATTTAAGGTCGATAAAGCTGGGGTGCTGCATGCACCTCTTGGTAAGGTTTCCTTTGGTCCCGAGAAGATCCTGGAAAATCTTAAAGCCCTGTTAGATGCAGTGAACCGTTTGAAACCGTCTGCTGCCAAGGGTGCATATATGCTTTCAATGGCGTTATCTACGACAATGGGCCCTGGCTTTAAAGTGGATATGACGAAGGTTAAAAATTTTCTTGAGGGATAAGTCTGTAAGCCCTGAGGGGAAGTGCATTCTTTCCTCAAGAATGCGCACATTCTAGCATCCAATAGTATGTGCGGATATTGACTGTGGCAACGGAATTCGGGTCGAAGACGGCAGGTAGGCGTGGTGCCTTTAATATCCTGCCTAGACTTTTCTTTGGCTCGGCATTCCACCTGGCAACCTAGAACGTGAGAGGTATCACGTGGACAGGTCTGGAAAGGCCGCAATTATAGAAGCTGTTAAGGCTCGTGCCAACGAAGCTTCCTTTGCGGTGATTACGGACTTCAAGGGCATGACGGTGGAAGAGCTGACGAACCTGCGTGTTGGCCTACGCAAGGCTGGTGGCGAGTATCATGTCGTCAAGAACACGCTGGCACGTATTGCTCTGACCGGAGGTACGCACGACGTTATCAAGGACAAGTTCCATGAAAACTGCGGCGTTGCTTTTGGGTTCGATGACCCTGTGGCGGTGGCCAAGGCACTCAGTGATTTTGCCAAGCAGAGCAAGCTTTTTCAACTGCGTTGCGCCAGCCTGGATGGCAAACCCATGGCCGCCGACCAGGTTGATGCTCTGGCCAAGCTGCCCAATAAGGAGCAGTTGTTAGGTCAGTTGCTTGGCACTATGAATGCCGTACCCACCAATTTTGTATCTTTGTTTGCCAATATCCTGCGCGGTCTGCTGTATGCACTCAAGGCTATTGAGGAGCAGAAGGCAAAAGCAGCATAAATGGCCAAGCATTGGAACATCAGCAATACGCCAAAGAATAGGAGACTATCATGGCCGTTACCAAAGAAGAAGTTATTGAATTCATAAGCAATATGTCTGTCCTTGAACTCTCTGAGTTAATTAAGGAACTGGAAGAAAAATTCGGTGTTTCCGCTGCCGCACCTGCTGCTGCTATGGTGATGGCTGCCCCAGCAGCAGGCGGTGCCGCTGCCGAAGCCGCTGAAGAAAAAACCGAGTTTGACGTTATTCTGAAAGAAGCCGGTGCAAATAAAATCGGCGTCATCAAAGTAGTACGTGCTCTTACTACCCTGGGGCTTAAGGAAGCCAAGGAAAAGGTTGATGGATGTCCTTCAACCCTCAAGGAAGGTGTTTCCAAGGAAGAGGCTGAGGAGGCCAAGAAACAGCTTACAGAGGCCGGTGCTACTGTCGAGATAAAATAGTTCCTGTTATATAGTTATTGTTTGAGCGGAGCCGTAGAGGTTCCGCTCTTTTTTTAGCAAAACATATTATTAAGCGATAAAATATGCTGGGATAATTCAGCTGGGATGAAGTCGCTGCAGTGAATGATGTCCGTGGTAGCTGGAGATTATTTCTGTATTGGTAATTCGCTGTTAGCGTGAACAGTGCAATATGTAGTTAAAAATTCGACGCCAGCTGCAGTAAGTGTACGTCCGTCATGCACATCTGCTATCCATCCTTTCTTGTACAGTTCATTAAGACATTTATTGTCAGGAACATCACCACCGTCACGGATAGCAAGTAACGCAGCAACAAAACGTGCCTTACGTGCTTCTTTCCGCTCCTGGATAAACTTATGAGTATACGCTGCTACCACAACAGAGGCGGCTCCAAGACAGAAGGAAACTATTGCCATGCCGATACCTTTACTTAGTAGTATTTACTATCCTCAGGATATTTGTGCAGTAGATTCCCTTTGTCCCAGTATTTATCTCTAATTGTAGTGAGGATATCATCAAAATCATGAATTTTAGTAGCATGACGTTTAAGTTCACCAGCAAGAGAATCCGTTGGAGCTACAATTTCTGTGCGTATTCCTTCGCAACGCAATAATTCGACCATGGGTGCGAAGTCTCCATCAGCAGCAAATAGCATTAGGTAATCAGGTCGCAGTTTCATGCACAGCATAAGTGTGGTTAGCATTAGTCGCTGATCATCACTTTGCTTATATCCACTGACGGAGTTGGCACTGCTTTTTGAAGTACATTCGATAACTCTGGCACCTGACATTTGCAGTGCATATTGTTTATTCACAAAGGCGGTTGTAACTTTTGAAATAGATTCGTCGGATGTATCGCTCGGTACACGATGAACGAGCGGCACCAGTGTTTCAATAATGTCTGTTGTTCCTGCATCACTGCAGCATGAAATGATTTCTTTAAGCGGAAGAAATGGAAAACCAAAATTTTTGGCATGATATTCCATAGGGATCAGGTCAATAGCAATAATTTTTTTTAGCATAGACATAATCTATCAGGCATAAAAATGAATAATATGAAAAGAATAGAAGAACATATCCTGTTCAAAAGACAGAATACGCGACGAAGGCAATCAGGGCAAGCTCATCAGCATACCAGACAAACAATTATGACTCTATATGCAATATCCTTGCTAACAATCGCGATGCTTGCAGGGCCTGCTAAAAGTATAGCAACAAGTAATGTATCGAGAGAATACAGACAAGAGCCATTTCGCATATGTTATAGTGTTGATGAAACCGGGATCCCTCAAGATGATAGCAATCGTAATGGTGTGCCTGATAGGGTGGAAGACATTATGACCCAGCTCAAATCAGTACGAGATCTGTTCCTTACGTTGGGGTTTCCTGACCCATTAGGCTCTGAACGGTTTGCCACTGTAAATGAATTTGTAGTGAACCTCGTTCCACGACGTAAACTGGGGCATAATGTTATAGGTCGTGCGCATTGGGGTGCATCTTCAAATGGGAAAAGCATATATATGGAAATTTCTGAAGATCAGGATGCAAAATGGTCATCAGCGCCCGTTCATGAGTATTTTCACTATATTCAATTTTCAGCCATGTCCTACAATAGGGCATGGTTGCTGGAGGGAACAGCCCGTTGGGCAGAAGATGTGGTTAAAGATGTTGCTCGACAGCCTGTGGATACGTTGGCAGCCGATGTGCAGGACCCCTACTTTATGAGGGCTGTTACATCATCTTCGTATTCATCTGCTCTTATGCTCTGGAGGCCGTTGTGCGCCATTTGTGGTACAGCACGTATCCCTGATCATCTCGTACGTAAAAGGCGATATGTTGACGGTACGCCTGTATTTGAAGGTAGTAGTATTCAGGGAGCTGCGGCGATACGTAATGTATTCGACTGTTTGGGGCGTAATGGAATGGATGTAAAGTTAGATAAAAATGAAGAAGATATAGATATTATGAACTGTGTACGAAGTACGGTACAATGGTGCTTATCAAAGACAAAGTAAGGTCTCGTAAATATATTAGCACAGGGAAAAAAGTAACAAGTTAATGAAGAACTTGATTATTACGAAAGTTAATGTATGCCTCACGCATGGCTATGTAGGGGTCTACTGCTGCGGCATTCAATTCATCGTAAAGGGGCAAGATGTCTCCCAGAGTATTGAAGCGTAGACCTCCGCCAAGCCCCCATGCCAATTCCTGATAATGGGGTTGGTAGAGCAGAGGCCATGGATGTAGCCAAAAAGTTGGTTCTGCCAACACATCCCCAACACGACCTATAGTATCGCGTAGTGAACTTGGTCCAATGAAGGGCCACACTAAGTATATACCGTGACCAAAACCCCAACGGCCGAGAGTCTGGCCAAAGTCTTCCCCTGTAGGATCAACAGAAACAATACTCTTATGGCGTTTGGCAACATCTGCAAAACCGGCACTGGAAGTGGTATTGATGATAAAACGACCAAATTCAACCCCTGCTTCCATGAAACGCAACTGCAGGATGTTATTTACAAAACGTACGGGAAAAAGCAAATTAGAAAAAAAATTTTTTAAGCCGCTCCGTATATCTTGCGGGGTGATATATTCCCATACACGATAGACCGGTTTTGCCACATAAACGAAGAAAATATCATTAAAGTGAAACCAGAAACGATTCCAATATTCAAAGGGATCGGAAATGGCCTGTGCG
Source organism: Desulfovibrio sp. (assembly GCA_017454325.1). Lineage (GTDB taxonomy): Bacteria > Desulfobacterota > Desulfovibrionia > Desulfovibrionales > Desulfovibrionaceae > Desulfovibrio. The sequence continues at coordinate 36,543 of JAFTDG010000024.1, forward strand.
AAATCGCTGTCATAATCATCCAGGGAGCTTTCAGCTTGCAATGCACTATAAGGATGTACAGTAACGGAACCGGGAGCCAGCGTAGGGGCATTGCCGTAGACGCTGGAAAGCGAGGGCTCGTTGTGCGCAGCTATGGCAGTAAAGGAAAAGCACAAGATAAATGCGTAGCTTGCTAGTATGCACAGCAGTGTCAAAATCTTATTTCTCATGACTCTGCCGTACCTCCCGTGCCTTTGCCTTGACTCTGGAGATGAGTTGGTCAGGGGCTCCGGTATTCAGTATGTCTTGAAATTGGGTGCGGTAATTTTTGACGAGGCTGATATTTTCGATAAGTACATCATAGACCATCCAGCCGCCATTTTTGGGCAGCATACGATAGGCCACCGGTACTTTCTTCCCGTCTTTCATGGTGATGATTGTTCGCACTTCCGTCCGTTCACCTTTGGGATCTGTCACTTCTCCAATGTACGCTACCTGTTCGCCATTATAGCCATCAATTTTGTTCAAGTACGTGGTCATGAGAAGATCAGCAAAAGCTTCGCTAAATTCCTGCTGTTGGACCTGTGTAAAGGTTTTCCAGCGAGGACCTACCGTGCGGGAAGAAAATTCCCTAAAATCGAAGATATGTAAAACTTCATCTTCAATTTGTTGACGCAGAGGACCACGAGTAGCCGGATTCACATAGTCAGGATTCTTAATGGCCGAAAGAACGCGATCAATAGATGTTTCTAGCGCCTGACGTGCTGGGCAAGATGAAATTGCTGGAGCGTGCAGCAAAAATAATATCATCATGCTGAAAAAACAGGGAGTCAAGAAACGTTTCAAAAGGTGAGTGACCATGGCTATTTGACTCCTCCAAATGCGTATTTGCTGATAAGGGTTCCGATATCAACGGCGGATTCAGTTTCTACAATGGTGTCTCCATGGCGGAGTAGACGTTCAGACCCTCCCCTTGAAAGACTGACGAATTTGTCGCCAATGAGACCACTTGTACGGATGGAGGCTATGCTATCATCAGAGAGCTGCAAATCTCGGTCAAGGCGCAGGAGAACAACGGCCTGATTGCGTACCGGGTCAGGGTCAAGACTGATGTTAACTACCCGGCCTACTGGAACACCCGCTAGTTCAACATCTGCGCCTACACGTAGGCCTGAGACAGAGTCAAATCCGGCTGTAAGTTCAAAACCCTGGCTTCCAAAAACTTCCATTTTGCCGAGTTTGACAGTCATATAGGCAACACAGGCAATACTCAACAATACAAATAAACCAACGCAGGTTTCACGTAAAGCATTCATGGGGGATGCTGGCTCCCAATATACGAGATATATCTGATCTAAAGCTGCTCCAATTAGTATAAATATCCTCGGCGGGAGTTGCAAGTCTGTCGCAGCATGAGGCAGATGATGTACCTATTGGATTTATGAGGAGAGCCATTGTTCCAAGGCTTTCGTTACTATAGGGTTGGCAGATTGCTCGAAACCTGTGTCGTTGTTTCCCGCATCACGTTCTAAAAATTGTCGCAAATAGGGATTAGCATTCGTTTCAAGTTCTTCAGGAGGGCCGTTGAATACCAGTGTGCCATCAGCCAGTACAAGCACATGCCCGGCTATAGTGCGCAGACTTGCCAGATCATGGCTGACTACAACGATGGTCATGTTAGTGTATTGGCTGCGCATAGAAATAAGCAGAGAATCCATACGTGCAGCAGTAATAGGATCAAGGCCGGAAGTCGGTTCATCACAAAGGAGAATACGTGGCTCGGCAATAAGAGCTCGGGCTAAACCTGCTCGCTTACGCATACCACCAGAGAGCTGATTGGGATAAAAATCCGCAAACGCTTCCAAACCAACCATACGTAGTGTACGCAGCCCTGCTTCGCGTAATAGGTTAGAGGGTAGACGTAGGTGTTCACTCAAGGGCAGGGTGACGTTTTGCACCACAGTTAATGCCCCAAGCAGCGCTCCATCTTGAAAGAGAACACCCATGTTGCGCCGTATACGGCGAAATTTGTCTGAAGGAAGGGCAAAGAGATCCTGACCATCTAATAGTATTTGTCCAGAAAAAGGACGTGCTAGTCCGATGATATGCCTAAGCAAAGTAGATTTGCCACAGCCTGAGCCACCCAGAATGACGGTGATTTTACCGGCTGGGAGTACAGCATTGATATCGTGGAGTACCACGTGGTTGCCATAACCTACATTGAGATCGCGTAATTCAATATTCCATGCCTGCATTACACGTAGTACTCATAGTTGCGGTTGTGTAGGATTCTGGCATTGCATGCACCGCCGGATGAAGGAAAGCAGCATCCGGCGGTTGCAAAGGTGTTATTCTGACGGCATATCGTCTGGAAAATCCGCATTGACATATACATTCTGCACGTCGTCATTATCATCCAAGGCATCCATAAGACGTAGGACTTTCATACCTGTATCAGCATCAACTGCCACCAGATTTTGCGGCACCATGGCAAGTTCTGCTCCTTGCATCACAATGCCTGCTGCTTCAAGGGCATCGCGTACTGCCGTAAAATCTGCCATAGCTGTATGAATTGTCCACATGTCGTCCTCGTCCAGAACGTCATCAGCACCGGCTTCAAGTGCGGCTTCCATGATCCTGTCTTCAGGGTAGGCAGCCTTTTCTACAGCAATGACACCTTTGCGGTCGAACATCCAGCCCACGCTGCCATTTTCTCCCATGGTTCCCCCATGTTTTGTGAAAAGGTGGCGTACTTCAGCAACGGTTCGGTTTTTGTTGTCGGTGGCTACCTCAACCATGATGGCAATGCCACCTGGACCATAACCTTCATAAAAGGTTTCGGTCAGATCACCACCTGCATCTTCTCCTGTGCCTTTGCGAATGGCGGCTTCAATCTTGTCCTTGGGCAGATTGACAGCCTTGGCAGCAGCGATAGCCGCCCGCAAACGGGGATTACCCGCAGGATCGCCGCCGGATTTAGCCGCGATAATAATTTCTTTGGCAGCCTTGGTAAAAACTTTGCCACGCTTGGCGTCTTGGCGTCCCTTGCGGTGCTGGATGTTTGCCCATTTGCTGTGACCTGACATAAAACCTCCGAACCATTTGTGGAGTAATTGTTAATCCCCCGGTGGGGCAGAGTCTGCCGTGCTGATGGGGGGGTACGGCCATGTCCGTTTCCGCTGCACTAAACGTGGCGATTCAACCACGAAAATCGAGTCCTACAAAAAATGTTTCTTTGCTTTCAGACCGTGAACTTTTTGGTTTTAGAGAACGTACCTGAACAAAAAGTCTGCGCATGGGAGTGAGCAATTCTTGAATGTCAGGCCCCATGAATATCTTGACCACAAAGCCTCCGCCCTGTTTGAGGTGCAGGTTGGACAGGTGCAAGGCTTCTAGCGCCAGTTCAAGAGAGCGGGCCTGATCTGTAAATTTAGTGCCTGTTGTACTGGGGGCCATATCACTGATGACAAGATCAAATGGGCCATAATCAGCCAGCATATTTTCAAATTCTGGGGAACGATTGAACACATCCTCTTGTATGAAGATGACCTGGGGAGGGAAAGTTGTTGTCGTACCTTGAAGATCACATGCCAGTATCAGTCCCTTCTTGCCTACTTTTTCTGCTGCCCCCAGTGACCATGAACCTGGAGCAGCACCAAGATCTAGTACATGTTGCCCAGGACGCAACAGGTGAAACTTGGCGTCCAGTTCTTTAAGCTTGTAGACCGACCGTGCAGGATAATTCTCTCGCTTGGCCTTGAGAAAATAGTGATCACGGTATTCCTTCATATAACCTACCAATGATATATATACGCTGTTTTTTCGTAGACGCCAAGAGGCCTTTAGTCGAAATTGGGCAGAAGATTTGATACTCCATTATAATCACGGCTGTCCTTGACTAGAAGATGTATGTATATGCCCATTAGAGTAAAAATTTGCTGATATTTTAATAGTAATTGTTATTATATTGGATGTCCATATAAATATATTTCAGATGCGATGACATTAGGTTGTTAGTACAAGTAATGCCAAAACCAAACAAGGAGAATGTGTATGCAGCTGTTCGTTCGTATGTGTCTTGCCTTGGTGCTTAGTCTTGCTCTTTGTGGCGGTTGTGGAAAAAATGCTGTCGGGCGTGCCAATCAGGACGTGAAGCTTTCTGCAGACGCTTCCGGCTTTGTATTGCTCAGTACAACGGTACCCGATGCCATTTTGGAGATCCGCTATTATTCCACATATAATTTTGTAGGTGACCGTATTGACGGCTATGAACAGCCAACAGCGCTGCTAACCAGAGAGGCTGCCACAGCATTGCGGCGTGTCAGCGATGATCTGGCATGCAAGGGCTATCGCTTGAAAATTTATGATGCCTATCGACCGCAAAAAGCTGTGACGCATTTCATGAACTGGGCCAAGGATGTCAACGATACCCGCATGAAACCCTATTTTTATCCCGATTTGGATAAGTCCGTTTTGTTTGCTCAGGGCTACATTGCAGAGCATTCGGGTCACAGTCGGGGCAGTACCGTGGATTTGACGTTGTTTGATATGAAGACAGAAAAGGAAGTTGACATGGGCGGTACCTTTGATTTCTTCGGCAAGCGCAGTCATCCAGACTTCAAAGGGGTGACTAAGGAACAGTTTGCAAATCGCATGCTGCTTCGCGAGGCCATGATGGCCCATGGTTTCCGTCCTCTGCCCGAAGAGTGGTGGCATTTTACCCTGGCTGACGAGCCTTACCCTGATACCTATTTTACCTTCCCAGTGCATGAAGCATCTGTTTCCCGATAGGCAGTACTAGTGAGCAATATATTATTGTCCAGATAGGATGTATGTTGACGTGAAGTTGTGGTGTATGGAAGCTGTTCAGCAGGGCTGTGTTCGACGGCTCATTATGCCTGTTTTGAGTGCTCCTTGGCGCTAGTAAGGAGGTGTATTTTCCCGTAATGTCAAAATTGTAGGGGAATGCGTCTTTTGGGTTATCCAGGACGATGTCATGAGGTGCAGACATGAGCAGGGAAAAACTCTCCTTTGCGCAGGAGGCCTGTGTCAGAGGTGTTGGTAAGGTCATGCAACAGGCGGGCATGCTGTGGCCCGGCTGTCGCGTGGGGGTGGCCGTATCTGGCGGTGTGGACAGTTTTGTGTTGCTTCAATGCCTTAGGCTGCGCCAGCGCATTGTGCCTTTTCATTTCGAACTCATGGCTCTGCATCTCAATCCTGGCTTCAACCCCCATAGTCACGAAGGCTTGGTGCCATGGCTGACAGCGCACGGTATTGCTGGCCATGTGGAGCTGACAGATTATGGACTTGAGGCACATTCTGCAAAGAATTTGCGACGTTCTGCCTGTTTTCGTTGTGCATGGCTACGTCGCAAGCGCTTGTTTGAGCTCTGTGACCAGTACCGGCTGACCCATATGGCGCTGGGGCATAATGCGGACGATCTTGTGCACACTTTTTTTATGAACTTGTGTCGCAATGGTCGGGTGGATGGCATGTGCATGAATGAGTCTTTTTTCAACGGTGGCCTGCGGCTCATACGTCCCATCTTACTGATGGAAAAGAAAATTATCGTCAAGGCTGCACGGCAGTGGCATCTTCCTGTCTGGGTGAATGCCTGCCCTTCGGCGGGCAATACGGCTCGCAGCGACATGGGTACAACGCTGGAACATATGTACCGTGTTTCCAAGGATTCTCGGCGTTGTATTGTAAACGGGTTAACGCGCTGGCAGTTGCAAAAGGACATGATACAAGCTGGTTCCTCTGCTCAGCCTGTTGTGCCGGGCACGCGTTGACAGCGTATGCTGCCCAGCCGTAAACTGTCCTTCAATGCTGTTCGGCAAATATCATATTGTTATCTTTAAAGAAGGCATGAGCGGCAGCCGCAGCCTGCGGGTGCGTGGCTGGCTGGCTCCCTTTTTCTGTGTGCTGGTGTTGGCGCTTGTGGTGGCCAATGTCTGGCTGTTGCAGCGTTTTCTTGAATCAGTCCATTTGGAAGAGAGCTTGAGTGATGTCTCACGCACACTTGAGGATGAGCGGCAACGTTTCATGCAGCTAACTGAACGCGTTACTGAAGTAGGGAGCGATTTAGAACGAGTGCGTCGTTTCGACGACAAACTGCGTATCATGATGCATATGGAGAGTGATCCTGCGGAAGTTGGTGAAGAACGCGAAGATTTTTCACACGTCTATTTACCCTTGCACCGGCAGGAGTTGGCAGCCCGTAAGATGCGAGACTTTTTGGATCGTTTGTCCCATGCTGCAAGGCTGGAAGAGGTGAAACAACAGGATTTGTTATTGGCTCTGCGTGAAAACCGCGAGATTCTTTCTGCAATGCCTAGTATATGGCCTGTGACAGGTTTTGTGTCTTCAGGGTTTGGCTGGCGCGCTGCTCTTTTTGGTGGAGGGGGCGGGCATTTCCATAAAGGTTTGGATATCAGCAACCAAGTGGGCACCACTATCGTGGCTCCGGCCCAAGGTAAGGTGACTATGGCCGGTCCTGATGGCGCTTATGGTAACAGTGTGGAAATTGATCACGGCGCCGGCATCGTCACCAAGTACGGACACATGCAGCGTTGTGCCGTGACTGTGGGTACATGGGTTAAACGCGGTGAGGTTATTGGTTACATCGGTATGACAGGGCGCACAACGGGGCCGCATCTGCATTACGAGGTGCGCCTTAATGGAGTGCCCGTAGATCCCATGCGGTATATCCTCCAATGAATACCGGAAACGGGTAAGCTTAATTGAGAGGCACCATGACACATATACATGACGAGCATGGAAGTGGGCTATCCCCTGACTCGATAATACATGGAGACATGGCACAGCGTATTCTGACCATACGTATGTATTCTGGCCTTTCTGGTGATATGTTCCTTGCGGGTCTTTTGCGTTTGACAGGTCTTGAAGCTCATGCGCTGAACGAATGCTTGGCTGCTATCATGCCAGAGCTGGCAGGCAGTGTGCAGCTGCTGCGTAAGGAAGTGGGGCATGTGGGGGGATGGCATGTGCAGGTCCATCTACCACAGCAGCACGAGCACCGCAGCCTGGGTGACATTACTGATTTTATTCAGCGTGGAGGCTTGAGTGCGGAGGGTAAACGATTGTCTTTAGCAGCATTTACCCTGCTGGCACAGGCAGAAGGAGCGGTACACGGGCTTGCACCACAGGACGTGCATTTTCACGAGGTAGGGGCGCTGGACAGTATTTTGGATACCTGCCTGACATGTGAACTCTATTCCAGGCTCGCTCCTTTGCGGCTGGTGGTCAGTCCCGTACCATTGGCCGATGGCAGCATTGCCTGCGCACACGGTTGTATTCCTCTGCCAGCTCCGGCGGTTCTGCAACTGCTTGAAGGAGTTCCTGTGTGTTCTTTTTTAGGAGAAGGGGAGACTATTACACCTACTGCCATGGCGCTTTTGCATGCCCTGGGAGCTGAATTTGGCCCGTGGCCTTCCATGAGGTTGGAACGTCAGGCATTAGTCTATGGTGATACGGTATTTCCTGGGGCACCCAACGGGGCGTTGTTTGCATTAGGCACAGCTACTGAATAGAGCGATTGTCATTGTTACCACGATTCGTATCACAATTCTTTCAGATGGTTTCTGTGTTAGTTACAGGGAGGCACGGCAAGCGGTGGAAAAATATATTCCAAAGCATGCCCGAGAGAGAGCAGCTCCGTTTCGGCAAAGGGTTTGCCGATAAGCTGCATGCCCACGGGCAGGCCGCTTTCTTGTCCCAGGCCAACAGGCATGGAGAGTCCCGGTAGTCCAGCTAGATTGAGCGAAAGGGTATAGGCATCCATGAGGTACATTTGTAGGGGATCGTCAGCATGGCTGCCCAGATCCCAGGCCGTAACTGGGGACACCGGTGCCCAAAGGGCGTCACAGTGATCCAGCGCCGCCAGGTACTCGTCGCGGATAAGACGACGTACCTGTGCAGCTTTACGATAGTAGGCATCATAATAGCCGGAAGAAAGGACATAAGCCCCCAGCATGATGCGGCGCTTTACTTCCTGTCCGAAGCCTTCGGAGCGAGAGCGAACATAGAGCTCCTCAAGATTGGAGCAGTGCGTTGCACGTCGACCATAGCGAACGCCGTCATAGCGGGCTAAATTGGAACTGGCCTCGGCCATAGCGATGATGTAGTAGGTTGCAATGGCCGCATCTGTATGTGGCAGATGTACATCCACCAGTTCTGCTCCTTGGGTAGCTGCGGCATCCATGGCCTTATGACAGGCCGCCTGTACTTCAGGGGCAAGGCCGTTGCCAAAAAACTCCGCAGGAATGCCTAAACGTGCCCCCTTGAGAGGTCGGATGTTGAGTGATGCTGCATAGTCAGGAACAGGTCGGGGATCACTGGTGGCGTCGCGTTTGTCATGTCCCGCGATTACAGCAAGCATATGTGCGCAGTCGCTCACGGTACGCGTTAATGGGCCAACCTGGTCAAGGGAGGAGCCGTAGGCAATGACGCCGTAGCGCGAAACGCGGCCATAGGTTGGCTTAAGTCCTACGCAGCCACACAGGGCGGCCGGCTGCCGTATGGAGCCGCCTGTATCTGTGCCCAACGAGGCAAAACACTGGCCGGCTGTGACCGAGGCCGCCGACCCGCCGCTGGATCCACCAGGAGCTTTGCGTGTATCCCGGGGATTGTGCGTTGTTTTGTACGCTGAGTTCTCTGTGGTGGAGCCCATGGCAAATTCATCCATGTTAGCCTTGCCCAGAATGATGGCCCCGGCTTCGCGCAGTTTTTGTACGACAAAAGCATCGTAATACGGTATATAATTATCAAGAATGCGTGAGGCAGCGGTTGTGCGCAATCCTTTGGTGGAGAGGGCGTCTTTGACGGTAACGGGCACTCCCCAGAGAGGACGGGCCGGGTCAGGGCCCTGTTCGTCCAATGCCTGTGCTGTGGCCAAAGCCCCTTCCCTGTCAACGGTAAGCAAAGCCCCAATGTTCGGTTCTGTGGCATCAATGCGCGCAAGGCATGATGTTGTGACCTCTACTGCGCTGTATGTTTTTCGTTGCAGGGCTTCTGCTACTTGCGTCAGTGAAAGAGAAGTGATGTCGCTCATAGTTTTACTCTATACAATACGGGGAACGATAAAATAGGAATCATCGGCTTCAGGCGCATTGAAGAGAACATCTTCCCTTTTGCGGTGACAGATGCCTTCGTCTTCACGTAGGCAGCCGGAGTGCATGGCTGGACTGTAAAGAGGTTCCACATGGCTTGTATCCACACGGGAGAGCACATCCATGTAGGCCAGAATGTCACCCAGCTGGCGGGCAAAGAGTTCCTGTTCGTCTTCAGTAACGCTCAGTCGGGAAAGTGTGGCCATATGGACGACTTCTTCTCGGCTGATGATTTTTGGGTCTGACATGATAGAATCCTTGTCTGGGATATGCCTTGAGGAGTCTCAGCGTGCCGTGGGCAGGCTCAGCTTGTATGAAGGTCTAGGGGTAGTGCCTATAGCAGGTGTTGTCGATGCCGGTTGTGGCGGAACAGATATAGGTTGCTGCTGTGGTACTGCCGCTTCGGCACCTTCCTCAGGGGGGGCAAGTGCCTCGCCTGTAGCGTCCGTGGGAGGCAGGCCTTGCAGCCGCAGAGCAGACTGTTGGAGGACGCGTTCGCGTGACTGCTGGAAGTCGGCAGTATTGGCGGGGGCCATACCCGAGGGCGTTACCTTGAATATGAAAAGCTTTTGATGTGCAATGCCAGAGGCGTCCCAAGAGATGGGCGCCATGCCCCAGGTCATATGTGAGGCACGCTGTGCCGCTGTAATGACCTGTTGGCTGTTAGGTCGCGCGTATAGGGCCATGGCAGCGCCAAAACGGGCGAAGTCGTAGCCAAGTGCTGTCCAGAAATCTGTGCCTGGCACCCGCAGGACTTTGGGAGCCTGGGCCGGACTCCATGCGCCGGGGAAGATGGCCAGAGTATATTTTTCTGCATTTGCGATGGATTTTCCAGAGAGGCCCTGTTCCCATAAAGTGGTGCCCAAAAGCACGAGCCTGTCTTCTCCGTTGTACAGCAGTGTATTCGTCAACATCTGCATGTTTTTCCACGAATCGGGCAGAAAAAGGGCTTCAAATGATGTCTGTGGCACCGGAGTTTTGCTGCCTTCAGGCATTTGTGCGTTGATCAACGGAGCCACAGCCGCATTCCACGATGTCTTGTCCCCTGGATTGTAGGAAGCTTTTTGCAAGACCATATTGCGAGCAGCGAGGTGATTTTCCAATAACGCCGCCATACGGATGCCATAGGCATCAGCAGGGTAGAAGGCACCATAAGAACGAATATTTAAACCTTCAGTGGTAAAATTGATCAGGGCGTCCACCTGATCCTGCGGGCTAGGGAAGAATCGCCACGCGCGAGAGCCCTCATCATTTTGATCCAACGAAGGAACAAAGGCAAAGAAAGCCCTTTTATCCAGGTTGCTCGTAGTGCGTACCTGCGCATAGGTGCGCCCCTGAAGTGGACCGCCCACAACAACGCATTCTTCGGGCAGGGATTCCAGCTTCTGCAACCAGTCAGGGGCATCGGTGTTGATGGTTTCAAGGCGCATTCTACCTTTGTTGAGAGCCATTTCCGATTGTGCCATGCGGGCACCCTTATCAATCTTGCCTGCGATGGCAGCATAGTGACCTGAAGAAGGCAGAGCAAGTACAACACAGGGACCGGCGGATGTGCTGGGTTTTTGCTGTGGTTTTTGGGGAGTCTGTTGGCCGAGGCCAAAGGGCATTTTACATGCGGCAAGGCAACCGAGGAGTGTCACCAGTAGAAGAAAACGCGAAGACATGACGAAAATGCGACATATGTTCATGAAATTTCCTGGGGTAACGGGCTTGAATATACAAAAGTCCGGTTCAAGGAACCGGACTTTTGTAGTACAGGGAGCATACGGTTGCAAGCGCATGCAAACAATATTGCCGATTATTTTTTCACTTCAGTATAGTCAGCGTCAACAACATCGTCGTTACTACTGTTTTGGGACTGACCACCAGCTGCGTTCGCGCCGGCTTGTGCACCGGTTTGTTGCGTCTGTTGTTGATAGAGCTGTTCCGCCAATTTGTGAGATGCCTTGGCCAGCTCGTCAGCAGAGGCATTGATGGCGGCGGCGTCATCTCCTTCCAGCTGTTTGCGAAGCGTGGCTATTTTAGCTTCGATGTCACTTTTGAGTGCGGCATCAACCTTATCGCCAAGATCAGCCAAGGATTTTTCTGTGCCATAGATCAGGCTGTCAGCCTTGTTGCGGGCTTCAATAACCTCCTGTTTTTTCTTGTCGTCGCTGGCATGGGCTTCGGCCTCTCGCACCAGACGCTGAATATCTTCTTCAGACAGCCCAGAAGACGCGGTGATTTTTATGGACTGTTCTTTGCCTGTGCCCATGTCCTTGGCAGAGACATTCACGATGCCGTTGGCATCAATATCAAAAGACACTTCAATCTGTGGCACTCCGCGCGGCGCCGGCGGAATACCTGCAAGGTCAAAGCGAGCCAAGGTCATGTTGTCTGCAGCCATGGGACGTTCACCCTGCAGCACATGTATGGATACTGAAGGCTGGTTGTCTGCCGCCGTGGTAAATACCTGACTCTTGCGTGTTGGTATTGTAGTGTTGCGGTCAATGAGCCGTGTGAACACCCCTCCCATGGTTTCAATGCCCAGGGAAAGGGGTGTTACATCGAGCAGCAGTACGTCCTTGACATCGCCAGTAAGAATACCACCCTGGATGGCAGCACCCATGGCCACAACTTCGTCGGGGTTTACCGAACGGTTGGGTTCCTTGCCAAAAAATTCGCCTACAACCTTCTGCACCAAAGGCATACGAGTCATACCGCCGACAAGGATGACCTCGTCAATCTGTGAGGCTTCCATGCCTGCGTCGGCGAGTGCTTTCTTGCAGGGCTCAATGGTGCGTTGCACCAGATCGTCCACTAAAGATTCCAGTTTAGCGCGCCCGATCTTGATGAGCATGTGTTTAGGGCCATTCTGGTCGGCCGTAATGAAGGGCAGATTGACTTCTGCCTCCATGGAGGTTGATAAGTCCTTCTTGGCTTTTTCAGCGGCCTCTTTCAGGCGCTGCAAAGCCATGCTGTCTTTGGAAAGATCAATACCATTCTCTTTCTTGAATTCTTCCACCAGATAGTTGATGACGCGCTGGTCGAAATCTTCACCGCCGAGGAAGGTGTCGCCGTTAGTGGCGCGTACTTCAACGACATTGTCACCCACTTCAAGAATGGAAATATCAAAGGTACCACCACCGAGGTCGAAAACTGCGATTTTTTCGTTGGATTTTTTGTCGGCTCCGTAGGCCAGCGAGGCTGCAGTTGGTTCGTTGATGATGCGCTTGACATCCAGCCCGACAATGCGACCTGCATCCTTGGTTGCCTGTCGCTGTGCATCGTTGAAGTAGGCGGGTACAGTGATGACGGCTTCGGAAACAGTTTCACCCAGATATGCCTCGGCATCGGCTTTGAGTTTTGCAAGAATCATCGCTGAAATTTCTGGCGCACTGTAGGTGCGACCGTCTACTTCCACTCCAGAGTCGTCATTGGCAGCCTTGACAATGGCATAGGGAGAATGTTCTTTCCAGCGGTCCACTTCAGGCGCGGCATATTTTCGACCCATGAGCCGTTTAATTGCAAAAATGGTACGTTTGGGGTTAGTGACAGCCTGACGTTTAGCTATGTCACCTACCAAGCGTTCCTTATCTGTAAAAGCAACCACGGAAGGAGTGGTGCGGCCACCTTCAGGATTGGTAATGCATTTGGGGTCCTTGCCCTCCATCACATATACGCAGGAGTTTGTGGTACCCAGGTCAATACCGATGATCTTGGACATATGTCATCCTCCTCAGGGAATCTTCACAGCATCGCGCATTCATCACTGCCAGACATTTGGAACATGGAGAGAACGGTGAGTGCGCATAAATCGGCGTGCTTTTTGTGACGCGAACAATAAGTAAGTCTTTCTCCGTGCTCGTCCAGTATTCACGTGAAAAAAAATTGAAAATTCATCATGATGAATTTCTTGTATTCACACGACATGCAAGGTACAAGAAAATAACCACATGGGTGGGTTCACAATGAACTCAGGAGGGAAATTATGGATCTCGACAGAAGAACACTGCTGTGTGGACTTGGCGGTCTTGCTGTTGGGGGCGGACTTTTTGCCTTGTCGGGCAGAGAAGGGCTTGCTGCTGAGGCAGCTGCTCCCGGCAAACGTTTTGAGCAGGTTGGTGGAGATTTTGGCTGGCAGCCGAAAAAGCTGGATCCTGCCGAATGTGCCAAGATTGCCTATGAGGCTTATTGGTACAAAGGCTATGCCTGTGGCTACGGCGTTTTTTACGGTATTGTGGGCGTGATGGGTGAAAAGTTCGGTGCACCATATAATCAGTTCCCTTTTACCATGTTTGAATTTCTCAAGGGTGGCATCTCTGACTGGGGCACAATCTGTGGTGCCCTTGGAGGCGCGGCGGCGGCTTTTGCTCTTTTCTATGGACGCAAAGAACGTAATACTATGGTCAGCGATCTGTTCCGTTGGTACGAGCAGACGAAGCTGCCCATCTACAATCCCGGTGACATGGCACAAGGCGTCAAGGGGGATATTCCCGGCAATGTGTCAGGGGCAGTGCTCTGTCATATATCGGTTTCCAAGTGGTGCTATGCCAACAAGGTAGAAGCTACCAGCAAGAAGCGCAGTGAACGATGTGGTCGTCTTACGGCTGATGTATGCAGCAAGGCAGTGGAAATTCTCAATGCGAAGATTGATGCGGGTAAGGACTATAAGGCCATGTTTGCTAAGCAGGAATCTGTGAAACAATGTGGCGAATGCCATCAAACCAAGGGTGAGGAAACCAATTGGGGTAAGGGTATTCTCAATTGTACGCCATGCCATGACGGACGGCAGGCACTCGTCAATAAGTTCAAGAATCATCCTTAATGAGTGAACACAAAATGATTGTGTTTTGGTGAAAGATATAACAAAGCGCGGCCCTTGGGCCGCGCTTTGTGTCTACAGAGACTGCCGATATTGCAGGGATTGTCGCAGAGTTTCCTTATCCATGTATTTAACTCTTCCTTGATATTCTCAGGGGTATAGAGCATGAACTTCTCGCCATGCATGCACATCATAGTAAAGCCAGTCTCACCGCCATGCTTGGCAGAGTACTCGAGCA
>JAFTDG010000025.1 GCA_017454325.1 Desulfovibrio sp.
ACTGCCGAGATCGCCAATAAAGATAACGTCATCAAGCTTTTCCAGCCAGTGGTCGAACGTCTCCTTCATATCAGCTCGCCAGAAAAAACGGGCATCCTCAAGGCGTGCCCGTAGTACACGCTCCCAGCCCCGCTTGACGAGATCCATATTCTCCGGCGTGAGATTAAGCACGGTTAGAAAATAAGGAAGCAGTCTGCCGTCGGCATCTTCCAAACCAAAGCTTTTCTGGTGCGTTTCCATACTGGTCAGCAAAACTTCGCGGGGGACTTCAAGATAGCCCCTGTCGAAATCAGCCACAAGCGATACTGGATGTTCGGTAAGCCCCTGTACTTCGTCGAGCAAGCTGTCTTTCCATAAGACACGACCATGCAGCCTTTCCGCCTGTGCATTGCCGTTCTCTACAATGCTACGGCGGCGCAAGACTGGATCAAGGGTTACTCCCCCCTGTTCAGACAACGTATTCAAAAAATCTGCAGCATGTTGCACGACAAAAGGGCCTGGCCCATGTATGCGGTGCCCATATGTCTCGCGTCCGGAAGCAATAGGCCCAAGTGTAAAGGGAATAACAGTATCATCCAGCAGGGCCAAAATCCACCGCAAAGGACGGGCATAGGCGAACGAATACGCTCCCCAGCGCATACGCTTACCGAAAGGCACGGCAGCAATGACGGTCGGGCAAATAGACGCCAAAAGGGTCTCCGCAGAGACACCACCAGTAATTTTTCGTAGCGCAACATATTCACCCTTCTCCGTCTGCACACGGAAAACGTCTTCTGTTGCACACCCATTAGTACGAGCAAATCCCTCTAGCGCCTTCGTTGGATTACCCTTGACGTCATAGGCCACGCGAACAGGCGGGCCAGAGATGACCTCCTCCCGACGCTTCTGCACAGGATTAAGGCTATCTACCAACAGGACAGCACGACGCGGCGTTGTCATGACCTTAAGGCTGCCATATTCCAGCCCTATGTCGTGCAACGCTTCAGTAAAGCGTTCTGTCAAATCTTTCTCTTCAGAGGGCAGAAAACGGGAAGGCAACTCTTCGCTGCCGATTTCAAGCACAAAGGTTGCCATGATTCACCTCACATCGCTGTTAAGCATGGGATAGCCCAGGTCTTCACGTTGCTTTGCATACAATTTGGCCACACCGGCTGCCAGGGCTCGCACACGACCAATATAGCCAGTGCGTTCGGTGATGGATATGGCCCCGCGTGCATCTAGGAGATTGAAGGTATGGGAACACTTAAGGCAGTAGTCGTACGCCGGCCATGGCAAATTAAGGTCAATCATGGCTTTGGACTGCTCTTCGAAATCGTTGAAGTGCCTAAGCAACATGTCGGCATTACTGACATCAAAATTATGACGCGACTGCTCCACCTCATTCTGATGATAAATATGCCCATAGGTCACATGGGCATTCCAAGCAAGATCATATACCGATTCCACACCTTGCAGGTACATGGCAAGACGTTCAAGGCCATAGGTCAATTCAACACTGACAGGGGAGAGATCAATGCCTCCCACCTGCTGGAAATACGTGAATTGACTCACTTCCATCCCGTTAAGCCAAACCTCCCAGCCCAATCCCCATGCGCCCAAGGTCGGAGATTCCCAATCATCCTCCACGAATCGAATATCATGCTGTGCTGGATTAATCCCTAAAGCATGAAGGCTTTCCAAGTAAAGATCCTGTACATTGTCAGGCGATGGCTTGATAACGACCTGAAACTGGAAGTAGCGCTGCAATCGATTAGGATTTTCGCCATAACGGCCATCTGTTGGCCGCCGGGAAGGTTCCACATAGGCGACACTCCAAGGCTCAGGGCCAATAACACGTAAAAAAGTGTTGGGATTAAACGTGCCCGCGCCGCACTCCACGCCGGAAGGCTGCTCAATGACACAACCCTGCCGCGCCCAGTAGTTCTGCAATGTAAGAATGACATCCTGAAAATACATGCGCTATCCTTTGTAACCGCAATACGTTGCTTTTTTAGACTCGGCGGAAATGACCTTCCTCCCACCGAAGACCAAGATGGTACTGCACAAAACCGTCTATCGCTCTGGCACAGGCACGACGATCTGCCACTGACAGATCTTTTGTGCGCCAACCGGAAGGCAATACTTGCTGCACATGACGCAAAAGGTCAAGCCCAGAAGCACTCAAATCGACACTATAAGGGGAAAATCCAGCGGATACGCGACAGTTTGTGCAATGCAGCTGCCCTTCATCAACCAAAAACTGCGCAGGCCCCACAACTTCTGCCCCGCACAAACTGCATTTTCCAAGGTTGGGCGCAAACCCTGCGGCACCGGAAAAACTCAAACGGAAAAAAAGAGGAAACAAACCAGGCAAGTCGTGGTCTGCATCCAATGTGCTACGTAGATTCTCTACAAGGGCATACGCCACATCTGCGTTTTCCTCATTAACGCCAAGAGCCTCCACAAAACGCAGGCAGTTGGATGCAAGCCCCATACGTTGCCAATCGCTTCTAAGGGAACGAGGTCCCTCCTCCAACACGGCTTCCTCTAAATTCAGGAAGTTGCCGCGCCCGGACACACGCACCCTGCAACGCAGGCTGTTGAGCACATCCAAACAGCCACAAAAACGGCGTTTGCTCTTGCTGCCACCAAAGGCAAACAGCGTCAACAGGCCGCGTTTGCGGCACAACAGCTTCAACCAAAGATCGTTTTCGCGAAAGTGCCCTATGCGCAACACCAGCGCATAATCAATCCATTCCCTCATCGAACGCCCGCTGGTGCCGGGGGAAATGTAATGGTGCGCACTTGACCGCTACGACCAACTGGAGGCACATCCACGCCATCATAACGCAAATGCACCCCACCGGCGTTACCCAACTTCAACTCAAGGTTCGTTGTAAACGTCAGGGCAAATGTATCGCCTTTGTGCAATGAAAACTGCCTAGTATCCGTCTTGTCAGCACTTGAATGCACCCAGCATTCTTCCACCGCAGTAATGATAACCTTATGTGGGGCATCAACAGAAACGGCTGTCTGTGTGCCTGATACGGGAGATACAGGCTCTACGGGCTGTGGTTGAACCCTTTCTGAAGAAGGGGGAACAGCGGCTGATTGTGAAGGTAATGCCACCGGGGGTAGAGGCGGTGTGCCTGCAGAAGGCACGGGGGATGAAGCAGGGGCTGCCTGCCGTGTTTCGTTCTTCACAGGTACCGATGCATCCTCCACTGGAGTTTTTTGCGAGGCAACAGATACGGAATGCTGCGCATCGTGTTTCGCAGCAGGCTGCACCATAGTGCGTTGTTGCTGGGTAAACAATGCAAAAAACCCTTGCTGCCAGGCTACATACCCACCAGCAATAAGAAGACCAATAACAAACAAGAACAGCAAAGGCGTACGTTTTGTACGTGGCGCAGTATCAGGCTCAGGTTGATAGACGCTTCTGGGCGTCACAGGCTGTTCCACCGACGAGAGAGAACGCAGAGCTTCGTTGATTTCTTCAGCAGAAAAACCCACATATGCGGCATAAGAACGCAAAAAACCTTTGGCATATGCAGGAGGTGGCAGGCTGGAGGCATCACCCTCTTCTAACGCACGCAACTGACGAGCCGATATTTTCAAACGGTTCGCCGCATCATCAATATCAATTAACCGCTTTTGACGCTCTTCCCGAAGGGCCGCGCCCAATTCCTCTAGGGTCATGTCTAGCGCCTCTATGCACTTCCGTACCGCCTAAAACGGCAAATACAATTCCCTCCGGCGCAGCCGGTCACATACGAATATCAATAACAGCCTTCTTGCGCAGCTGTTCGCTATAGTCTTCAAAACGTTCCATTGCCTTGGGCTGACGCAATATACCATCGATTATCGGTTTTGCCTGCTCGAATGTGAGCAGCTTGGCTTCACCGCCATCAGGCCGGAACAAACGCACCTGAGCTTTGAGTTTCTGACCATTTCCAGCCGGCACGGTAAAAATATCCGTAACATCACCAGGCTTCATCTTTGTAAGACGACCTTCCCACTCAGGATTAAGCCTGTTCCACTCCACCGGCCCCATATCGCCCCCCTTGTCTCGGTTGGGCGCTACGGAATATTTTGCAGCAACCGCTGCGAAGCTCATGGCTCCTGACTTGATCTTGCCTGCCAACTCTGCAGCCGGAGCCTTGGGATGGTATACAATAAGGCCCATGTGCAGACCACTGCGATCGTACATTGTATCTTTGTGCGCTTCATAATACGCCTTGATTTCTTCCGGTGTCACCACAACGCGACGCCCGACCTCCATGCCCATAATCTTTTGTCGTAAAATGCTCTTTTCCAGATTCTTCCTCAATTCGCCCACACTCATCTTCTGCTGTGCGAGCTGTGCTTCAAACTGCTGTTTGCTCAAGCCCCTGGCCTTCATCATCTTGCTGATCTCTTCGTCCACATCAGACGAAGGCACAGAGACCTTGAGGCGCTTTGCTTCTTGAGCAATGAGTATTTCCATAATCATACCGTCCAAAGTCTTACGCAGTACGGCATCCACGGCTTTGGCTTGGGCAGGGTTATTGGGATTCAGGTGTGCTCGTGCGAGATCAGGAGTGGCGTTCTTCTGCAGATCAAACATGGTTATAACTTGGCCATTTACAACGGCCGCCACCTTGTTCAGCTGAGCTGCCTGCGCACTGAAGCACATAAGAAGTTCAATGGCAAACAGGGAAAAAAGTAATTTCCTCACAGCACCCCCCATGATTGCACTAAAAATATGTGTCATATCTTTTATATGTATTCCAAAGCGATGCAATTAGCAAGGCGCCACATCAGGATGCTTTTGCAGATACAGAAGGCATGCTGTCACGATCCGATGATTCTGATTGAACGGAAGTTGCTGGCACGTCTGCGACACGCAACTCTGACGCAAGCTCTTCGTCAACGCGAATATGAGCATTGGCAAGTACCTGTTCCAGCCAACGGGCAAAGGCTTCGGTTATCTTGTGTTCCTGCAACTTCACCTCAATAAGTGGAAATGCTTCAGCAATTGGCATAGAACCGACGGCCCGACGCTCCAGCAATGCTATGGCATGCCATGCGTTGCCAACCTGACGGGAGGGAAGACATTTCCCAGGAGGAATGCCTTTAAGGGCAGAACGCCATTCACGCGGCACGTCTTCTTGCTTTAACAGCTGGCACTGCACAGTAGCGTCTTGTTGTACAAATTTTTTCGAATCAGAAAAAAGAGCAGTACAGGCAGCATCTGAGCCGGCCTGGGTATTCCCATGCACAAGGCACACATGCACTGCAGCGGGCAGCTGAAAATCAACGGCATGCTCCGCATAATAATGATGCACTTCTTCAAGCGAAACAGTACATTGTGGTAACAGAACTTCTTCCTTAAATCGGACAAGGGAAAGATGGTTGCATACAAGCGCACGCCACTCCTCAGGATCTATAGCATGTTCCGACAGATACTGTTGCAAGCCAGCCTTGCTGCCATAGTCATTCTGAATGACTACGATGCTTTCCTCCAGAGTTTCTGCGCTGATTGAGAGATTCAGGCGAGCCAGTTCCTGCCGCACCAATGTATAGAGGATAAGATTGCACAAGGCATCACCATAAACGCGTCGCAGATTATCCAGAGAGGGCATACTCCCTCCCCCTCCAAGCGCAGGCAAACGTGTATCCAGCAAAGCATGTACACTGCGCAGGGTAATACGCTCGCCATTGACTGTGGCAACTATGCCTTCAGGCAGACGCTGCTCCAGACAGGCTGCAGTAAGCAAAAGAAAACACACCAGTGGCAAGAGTAGTATCCGGAGCCTAAAATGCTCCCTTGCTGCACCGACAGCACCTGTCTGCATTGACATCTTTCCCCTACTCATGCCTCAAGCCTTACAGTGCAAGCGTTCCAACATTGCACGCAACTCTCGCAGCCCTTCACTAAAGGGGACATCTTTTGACAAAGGCAAGTGGAGCCCTGACGGTGGCAGGATGCGTGATCCCGGCATAGCTGCCGTCAAGGATATAACATCTTCGGGTGATACGGCAGTCTGCCCGTCGGGCCAGATCAATCGCACATGGTCGTCATAAACATCGGCTTTTTGCACTTGTAACTCTGCCAGAAACTGCTTGAAATCCAGCATAGCCAAAAAATTACGCAATTCTTCAGGAAATGGCCCGAACCTGTCGCGCATGGAAAGGGCCACGTCTTCCCTTGCGGCACCAGTCGTGGCTGAAGTCAGAGCCTTATAACAACGCAGGCGCTCGCGACCATCTTCAATATAGGTTTCAGGAATATGTGCGGGCAGGCCCAGAGTGACTTCAGTTTCAGCCACTCGCTCCAATGGATTCCCCTTGATACGGGCTACGGCCTCTTCCAGCATTTCCAGATAAAGGTCCATCCCCACACGATTCATTTGTCCCGATTGCACTTCTCCCAAAATATTGCCCGCTCCGCGCAAGCGCAGATCTTCCAGTGCCACCTGAAAGCCGGCGCCCAGATAGTCCATATCCATGAGTATTCGCAGACGTTCCTCTGCCTGAGGGTTGAGATGCTCGGCATCTGGCACCAAAAAAAAGGCATAGGCTTGCCGGTCACTACGTCCAACGCGACCACGCAACTGATAAAGCTGCCCCAAGCCAAACATCTGCGCCTGGTCTACCACCAATGTATTAGCGCGGGGGAAATCCAGTCCAGATTCGACGATGGCTGTACAAACAAGAATATCAAGCTCACCATGCCAGAACTTACGCATAGTGGTATCAAGCTGTTCTTCCTTCATCTGGCCATGAATCATGGCTACGCGAGCAGTGGGGGCAAGGCTACGTACATAATCGGCCACACGCTCCAGCCCCTGCACTCTGTTATATACCCAGAAGACTTGTCCTTCACGAGCAATCTCGCGCTCAAGTACCTTGGCGAGCACAGTGTCATCACGCTGCAGTACTGCCGTGGCCACCGGCTTACGTTCTTGTGGGGCTGTTTCAATAATGGAGAGCTCGCGCAAACCGGACATGGAAAGCTGCAACGTACGGGGAATAGGGGTTGCCGTCAGCGTTAGCACATCCAGATTTTTTTTGAGAGCTTTGAGTTTTTCTTTGTGGCGCACTCCAAAACGCTGTTCTTCGTCCAAAATAAGTAAGGACAAATTCGGCAATTTTACATCATTAGAAAGCAAACGGTGCGTTCCGATAAGAATATCCACCTGCCCCGCTTCTGCTGCTTTAAGGGTTTCCTTTAAGCGTGAATGTGACACAAAACGACTTAACAAACCCACATTAATAGGGAAGCCGACCAAACGTGCTCGAAATGTCTGATAATGCTGTTCTGCCAGCACTGTCGTTGGACACAGCAGAGCCACCTGTCGCCCTTCTGATGCCGCACGAAAAGCGGCACGCAGAGCCACCTCGGTTTTGCCAAACCCGACATCCCCACAGATAAGTCGATCCATGGGTTGGGGTTTGTCCATGTCATCCAACACGTCCTGAATGGCCTTGGCCTGATCCGGGGTTTCCTCAAAACCAAAGGTTGCCTCAAATTCGTGGTAGAGTTCTCCCGGCGGATCATAGCGAAACCCCTTGGTAACCTTTCGATAGGCATACATTTCCACGAGGTCTGCGGCAATCTTCTCAATGGCCTTACGGGCTTTTTCCCTGTGCATTGTCCAGTAAGCACTGCCCAGTTTATCCAGTGAAGGGACAACACCCTCTGCCCCTTTAAAACGCTGGACCAGGCTCATGCGATCCGCAGGCACATAAAGTTTATCCTTGCCGGAATACTCAATGAGCAAAAAGTCGTTGGCAGTTGCGTTGAGCTTCAGATGATGCAGGCCACCAAAACGACCGATGCCATAATCACGATGCACCAGCAGATCACCCTTCTGCAGGTCAGCGAAGGTATCCAGTCCCTTGAACGCACGGGAGGCAACGCGAGGGGCTTTCTCCGCCTTGGGATAGAGGATGTCTTCCCCCAGCACAAGAGTATTATCCCACTGTAGTTCTGCCCCACCCCGAAAAGGAGAAACAAGTGCAAAAAGACCGTGTTGTCCCGAGCTATAGCGCAGGCTGGGCATAATGCCCTCCTGCTCAGCCAATTTAAGGAACTTTGCTCTACCCCGGGCTGAGGAAAAACTTAAGACGACCTGCCGCCGGTCACCTTTCCATTCCTTGAGGCCTGCTGCCAAATACTGCCATGGACGATCCTGAGCACCGGGTAGTGGAAACAAATCAGTAAAGGCGTGCAGTTTCCGCTCAGGAAAATCCTCCCCACGTTTTTCAACGCCCATAACCAGAGGTTCAGCAAACACGCATTGAAAAGCATTCCAGGGTGCTGGCTGTGAACCTTTGCGCAAAGCAAGTGCAGCGGGCTGTGGCAACTGTGAAGCCTCGTCCTCAAGGCGAACCTTGAAGGTCTGACGACAGGTACGCAATGCATCAGCACTGTCTGCTTCGCCCGGCAACAACCACAGGCAATCCTTAGGCAACCAGTCTTCGATCAGGCTATTTTTTTTATCCACACAACCTGGCAGCAGCGCATCACTGCCATCTTCAATGGCCTTTTTGAAGGTATTACAAATGGTTTCAGTAATACGTCCTTCAGCAAACAACGTATCAATTTGCGCACATGCAGCGGGGCGACTCTGTGCATCCAGAGCCAATGGATTTGCCGGGAGCAGTGTCAATTCCTGACATTCCGTAAGGGAGCGTTGCCTGTCAGGGTCAAAAAAACGCATTTCATCGAGCGTATCACCGAAAAATTCCAACCGTACAGGACGAAAATAGCCAGATGGATAAATATCAAGGATGTCACCCCGGCGAGCCAGTTCACCAGGGCGTGTAACCATAGAGACTCGCTCGTAGCCCCACTCCACAGCCTGCTCCAGCAAAAGCTCCGGGGGATAATCACTGCCCTTTACTAATTCCAAAATGCGCTTGGCAAAGAACTCTGTGGACATATAGCGCAACAGCAGGCTCTCCACATCTGCCACTAATACATGTGGACGCCCTTGCGCCAACGCATAAAAGATGCCCATGCGAGCCGGCCAGGAATTTTTATCACGCCAGCGGCTTACGGGAGGCAAGGCCATACAAGGGCTTTGCCACACTGGACGGAAAAGGGAAATGTCATCCAGTGACACATCTGACGAAAAAAGCGTAAGCATTGCACGAGCGTCAGCACTTTCATCCCGATTGAGTACGGGCAAAACAACACTGCGGCCGACAGCTAGAGCTTCACACGCTAACCGGCAGCGCGTGGCCATACCGCTGCGTGCAAGATAGAGACGTTTTTCTGTACGTGAAAGGAGTGTCTGGAGACTATTCATATATTCCTTGAATTCAGTGCATACCTACCTACGGCCATGACAACGGCTTGTCAATGGCGCAGGTCTTTCCTTTCTCATATAAAAAATATACTGTAATAAAAATTTCAGAATGGAGGGGTCGCCATGCCCGACACCCATCTGCTAAACTGCAATGAAATGTCGCGGATACTTGAACGTCTGGCTGCACAGCTGCACGAGCGACATGATACATGTGACGACCTTATGCTAGTAGGTATTGAACGACGTGGAGCTGATCTGGCCCGTCGTCTTGCCAACCGCCTGGGAGAGCGCCTTGGACGCACGGTTCTTCTTGGCTCTTTGGATATCAATCTCTACCGTGATGACTGGACGAGTCTTGTAGGCAAGCCGCATATCGGCCAGTCTCACATCCCAGGAAGTGTGGACGGTCGTACAATCATATTGGTGGATGATGTTCTGTACACAGGGCGCACTATCCGTGCAGCACTGGAAGCCCTCCTTGACTATGGCCGTCCTCATGCTGTGGAGTTGCTCGTACTCATCGACCGGGGGCATCGCGAATTACCGATCCATCCAGACTATGTGGGGCGTGTCATCAATACAAGCCGCCAGGAGCAGGTAGATGTGCTCCTGATGGAACGTGATGGGGAAGAAGCCGTATTACTGCGTACTGCATCATAAAAGGAAAGTGCTATATGCTCCCTCCCTTTATTGCCATGCTGCCGTTATCGTGTGCCCATTTCAAGGATGTAATAAAAGGATGGTCCGCAAGTGGTCCGCACGGTACGGACCACTTGCACATTTTCTCAAAAGCTACTGACTTACCTTAACCCCCGGGCCAAAACCTTGCAATTCAGCATCAGGGAAAAGGCCCTTGGATACACGTACATACTTAAGGGCTGGCAGCTGCTTGAGCGGGGCCAGACTGGTGACCCCCTGTACCCTGGAGAGTGTGACACTTTGTAACCCGGTGCAGGAGGCAAGGCTGGCGAAATTGTCCAGTGTAGTATTCTGCGTCGAAAATTCCTTCAGATTTTTCCAGCCTGAAGCAGCTGAAAGATCAAAGTTCTCTCCGCCCTTCTTTACATTGTAATCATTCACGGTCAACTTTACTAATGCAGTGAGCCCCGACAACGCCTTGCTGCCGGACGCCTGTTCTACTGACCAGAACACCAATTCCTTAAGCGTAGATATTTTGCCCACAGGAATGAGGTCAACCGGTGCCTTCATGGACCAAATCTTCAGGTATTCCAGATTAGTCTTGGCAAGCGGTGTATAGTCGGTAATGGGTTCGGCAAATAGGGTAAACTTCTTCAGATGAGGCAGATTGACAATCCAGGCAATATCCTTGAGTTCAGAAAGTCCACCATGCAGCTCTTGCAGCTGGATCAATTTACCAAGAGTGGCATAGTCCGCTCCCTTTGTGGCATAATAGTTCAGCTTCTTGAGCTTGGGGCAGGCTGCGAGGGGGGAGAAGTCCTTAACTGTTGCTCCGTAAAGATCCAGATCTTCTAAACTAGAAAGCTTCGTCAGGGGCGACAAGTCGGGCACCTGCACATAGCGCAACTTCAACTCCCGCAGATTGGGCAGAGCCTCCACTATCGGGGTCAGATCGTCAGGCTTGGCCGCATCAATGGTGATACTTCTGAGGTTTGCCAATTTGGGCAACCCCTTGAGTGATACAAGCTCTTTGGAAGAAACAGTTATCGAAGATAGGTTGGTGAGCTTTTCCATCCAGGTCAGATCAGCCATGGAGGCATCAACGCGCAGCCAGGTAAGCCCGGTCAGGCTGGCAACTGGAGTCAAATCCGAAGCTTCACACCCCTCTAAAGAAAGCCGCTTCAGACTTTTGAGTGAAGCCAAGGGAGACAGGTTGGTTATATGTTTGCCTTTTTCAACTTTCAGTTCCATCATACCGGGAAAAAGAGCACACAGCTTGACAAGATCGGCGTCTGTTGCGTTTGACAATACAAATTTTGTAAGGCCAGATGCGCTTTTAAGCTGGCTTTCTATATCAGCGGTAATGCCTTCCTTAATCGTTGTGGTGCTGCCAATTTTAACAGATGGTGCCGCAAAAGGGGTTGAAACGACAAGACACAAGGTCAAGGGCAGGACTAAAACAAATAGCTTCCAGTTCATAATATACCTCCAGTCAATAGAGCTATTTTTCAGTTAGATTATCCTCAACCTTACAAGCTACTTTCATGAAGCTACCTTTTTTTTTTAGATTGTTCTAGTTATAAAAAAAAAAAAGGAACAGCACGCCTAAATATCCATTCATAAGTAACTGTTGCATCGCCATGTATCATTCAACGGCATTACATAAACATGCGGTTATTGTAGCAGGTACAAGGCTACTGGGAGCCATACGATAAAACTACGTCTGCCGCATTAAGGAGGTACTTTGTGAAACATTTTTTACTCATTGCTATTTTCTGGGTATTCACAGTCCTGAGTGCTACGTCCACTTGGGCCGTATCGGCTTTGCCGCGGGAAAAGGTCCTGCTAGATTCAGACATGGTGGAGGCCTTTGACGACGGCATTGCCATGCTGTTACTTGCTAATGCTCCCAATGTGGAGCTAATGGGCGTGACTACGCTTTCCGGCAATTCGTGGGTAGAAATGGGGACAGCCAATGCCATTCGTCAACTTGAACAGGCAGGAATCCGATCTGTACCTGTAGCCGCTGGGCTGGAATATCCTCTCCGTCCCAACCGGCATGAATTATTTGCGCTGGAACGTAAGCTTACCGGCAGAGGACACGACCTTTGGACAGGTTCCTTTGGCTTGAAAAAGCCCACGAACTGGCAGACCGCCTACAAGGAAACCTACGGCACTATACCTTCAATGCGCCCTTTGGAAAAGCATGCCGTAGATTTTATTATTGATACAGTCCGTGCCAATCCTGGCCAAATCACCATCGCAGCCATTGGCCCATGTGGCAATCTGGCTCTTGCCATTCGCAAAGCACCGGACATCGTTCCCCTAATTAAGCGGATCATATACATGGGGGGTGCCTTTTTCCAACAGGGCAACACCACACCTGCAGCAGAATTCAACTGGTACTTTGACCCTGAAGCAGCTCGCATCGTGGTACGCAGTCCTTTTAAAGAACAGATCGTCCTGGGGCTTGACGTATGTGAAAAAGTCATCTTCCGACGCGAACATTACGACAGACTGCTCAAAACACTCGCCAACCATCCTATGGGGGATATGCTGCGTACATCCTTTGCCGGACAATCCTTTGAAAAAAATCCCAATTTTACCTTCTTCGTCTGGGATGTGCTGGTATCCGCTGTGATTATTGATCCCACACTTATTACGGAGTCCGTAGAATGGTTCATTGATGTCAACGATCAGATGGGGCTGTCCTACGGACAATCTCTGGCCTACCCGCAAGAGGCACCGCTGGGCGTTCAAAAAGCACGCATTGTAACAGCTGTGGACTCTGTTCGGTTCTGGGATTTACTCAACAATCTCCAATACTGGCAGATAAAGCAATAAATGCTGCACTGGCAACAATGACAGACTGTTGCCTAGAAATTTATCATCCGGCCAAGGAACTCTTACTAACCCATGGAGAGTACTATGCCACAATGCAGAAAAAAATACCCTCTTACTGCTGTAATCCTTGTTTGTTGCGCCGTGCTGGCCCTGTCTTTCTGCACAACGCGTCAGGCACGTCAGGCCGACCCCAAAGCTGATCTGCTCATTTTGCATACCAATGACACCCATGCCCATATCGCCGGCATCGACATATACGGCAATGCCTGCATGGAGGACAAAGAGTGCCGGGGAGGCCTTGCACGTATCGCTGCCGCCATCAAGGATGCAAAGGACCGGGGCGAGAATGTCCTGGCACTGGATGCCGGAGACATGTTCACGGGCACATTGTTCTTTGGCGTCAACAAGTGGCCCATGCAGGCAGAACTCAATAAACTCATGCCCTATGACGCCGCCACCCTTGGCAATCACGAATGGGACGAAGGCTGTGCAGAATTGGCCAAGTATATTGCTGCCAAGCGTCCCTTCCCCATACTGGCGGCCAACCTCAAGCCTGTCAAAGGCTGCCCTCTGTTGTACAGCGACACTCCGGCATACATTGTTCGCGAGATTGACGGGCACAAGGTGGGAGTGATCGGCCTGTCCAACGATGAGGTAGTGGGGCTTGCCAGTGCCTGCCCACAGACAAAATTCACTGACAGGGTAAAAACTGTCCAAGCGGCTGTGCATGAACTGGAAGGCCAGGGTGTCAACCGCATTGTGCTGATAACGCATATCGGCCTGCCTGACGACAGGCAGCTGGCCCGTAGTGTGGACGGCGTGGACGTCATTGTAGGTGGGCATACCCATTCCTATCTTGGCCCCGGCTCCAAGGAGGGACCGTACCCCGTTGTGGAGAAATCCCCTTCAGGTCAGCCAGTGCTGGTGGTCACGGCCAAACGCGCCACACAGTATCTGGGAGAGCTGTCCTGCAATTTTGACAAGGACGGCGTACTGATAAGCTGGAGCGGCGCAGCCAGGGAATTGCAACCATCCGACCCGCGTGACAAGGCCATATCCACCAAGGTTGCTGAGTATGCCAAAACTCTTGACATGTTCCGCAGCCGCAAGATCGGCAGCCATAACATTGACCTTGGCCCTGATGGTATGGACGCCTGCCGGGAGAACGAATGCCTGACGGCCATGATCATGACCGATGCCATGCTGGATTTCGGGCGCAAATATGGGGCCTGCATGGCTCTGCACAACGGTGGAGGCGTTCGGGCAGCCTTACGGCCCGGGGAGATAACGCAGGGTGACGTGCTCACGGCCTTCCCCTTTGGTAAAAGAATTCTTGTACGTGAATACACTGGAGAACAGATCTGGGAAGCGCTGGAACATGGCGTGGCAGGTGAAGATGCCAAGGGGCCACAGATGTTACAAACGGCCGGTCTTCGCTATGTGGTGGATGGCACAAAACCGGTCGGAAAACGTGTGCTCAAGGCGGAGATTCTGGATATCAACGGCAAGGCAACACCCCTGCGTTCACGTGGACGTTATGTGGTTGTTGTACCAGAGTATATCGCCAAGGGCGGTGACTTTTTTGACATGCTCACCAAAGGCAAAGTTGTTGCATCGCCAGAGCCAGTGGACGTGGAAATGATTTCAGAATATTTAAAAAAACATTCACCCCTGCCGCAGCCTGCCACGGGGCGCATTGTGCGAAGATAGGTCAAGGATATGCAGCACCATAACCATACTATTTTCTCAGGAGGGACTATGAAAAATCTGTGTATTGCCCTGGCTATATGTGTTTTTACCTTATTATGTGCATCTGAAAGCATGGCCAGTAAATACTACGTCTATTGTGCAAACGGCAAAATTGAAGTCGACAGCCGCAACCCGCAACAAATGAAATCTGCCCGCGGTGGCAGCGCCTATGTCATGTCTGAATTTAACTACAAGACTGATGCGGACAAGTTTGCCAAGCAACTGGGAGGCGTGGGCGCAAAATGTCCCAAAAGATAAGATAGCCTGACGTACTTTTTGCGTATCTGTCAAGAAGGGCTGGAATGCATATGCACCACAGTCCTTCTTTCTTTGTGCCCTCTTGACAGACTTCTTGTGTTGCTGCTCTCAACGCTCCAAGCAAAACCATGTGCATTAAGAGGTGCCGGACTTACAACTGGCCAAGCATAAATTACAACCATGCACAATAACACTTCCGAAATGTGGAATTTGTGGCACGGATGCCACAAAAAAAGTGAAGGCTGTACACACTGCTATGTCTACCGTCGGGACGAGCAGAACGGCATCAACGCAAATTTTGTCCACAAAACCGCATCATTTGATTTGCCCTTGCGCCGAAATCGAAAAGGTATCTATAAGGTGCCGCCGGGAACACTGCTTTGGACGTGCTTCACCTCGGATTTTTTCATTGAGGAGGCCGACCATTGGCGCACAGAAGCATGGGAGATGATGCGTCAGCGTAACGATCTCAGTTTCTTTATCGTCACCAAGCGGCCTGAACGCATTTTGCAGTGTTTACCTGCAGATTGGGGCACTGGCTACCATAATGTCACCGTCTGCTGCACCATGGAAAATCAACGGCGCACTGATGAACGTCTCCCCCTGACACGCAATCTCCCCCTGCGCCACAAAGCCATCATCTGTGAACCACTGCTCGGTCCCATTGATTTTAAGGGCGGCCTTGGCCTGTGGTGTGACCATGTGACTGTTGGCGGGGAGTCAGGGCAACATGCCCGTGTTTGCGACTTTACCTGGGTACAGGACATCCGGCGACAATGCATTGCCGCTGGTGTTTCGTTTCACTTCAAGCAAACAGGTGCCAACTTTCGCAAAGATGGTAGAACTTATCATATAAAACGTCAGCTGCAATCTGATCAGGCCAAGCGGGCAAATATAGACTATAGAGCCATGTCTTGACTTTCTTACACTCTTTGCCCAAACTACATTGATTTGATGCCATCCTTTTTCGTTTTCTGTAAAATGCCGGGAGCCAGCATGAGCGACTATAAAAAAACACTGAATCTGCCCAAGACAGACTTTCCCATGAAGGCCAACCTGGCACAGCGTGAGCCGGAGATGCTAAAAAAATGGGATGCCCTCAATGCCTACGAGACAATGGTGGTGGCCTCTGGCAGCAAAGGCACGTATGTGCTCCATGACGGTCCCCCTTATGCCAACGGACATATTCACCTGGGGCACGCCCTGAATAAAATTCTTAAGGATATCATTGTCAAATCGCGTAATATGCAGGGCTATGCCGCACATTATGTACCAGGTTGGGACTGTCACGGCCTACCTATTGAACATAAGGTTGAACAGGAACTGAAGGAAAAAAAGAAAACCCTGCCCGCTCCGGTGGTTCGCAGACTCTGCCGTGAATACGCGGCAAAATGGCTTGACACGCAACGCAAAGAATTCAAACGGTTGGGTGTACTGGGTGACTGGGAAAAGCCCTATCGCAGCATGCTTCCCGAATATGAAGCAGCTACAGCGCACGAGCTGGCCAATTTTGTAGAAAAAGGCAGCGTTATGCGGGCAAAAAAGCCCATTTACTGGTGCTGTTCCTGCCACACGGCCTTGGCTGAAGCTGAAGTAGAGTATGCCGATCACACCTCACCATCTATTTTCGTGCGATTCCGCCTGCCAGACGAAAACCTTACAAAGCATATTCCTGCGGCCGATGTACTGCGTACCTATGTAGTGATCTGGACTACAACGCCGTGGACACTGCCGGACAACAAAGCTATTTGTCTGCATCCTGACTTCACCTACGCCCTTGTTGAGACAGATGGTGTACAATATCTGCTTGCCGAAGAATTGCTGTCCACTTGTGCCGCACAATTCGGCTGGGAGAAATACAGCATCGTCGGACGTGCCACAGGAACGCAACTGGCAGGCCTCATCGCCCGTCACCCCTTCTATGATCAAGAATCTCCCCTTATCCTAGGCCAGCATGTCACGCTGGATTCTGGTACCGGCTGCGTACATACAGCTCCAGGGCACGGCAGGGAAGACTACGAGGCAGGCATCAAATATGGGTTGGAAGTTTACTCGCCTCTGGACAATGCCGGACGTTTCCTGCCCAGTGTACAGTTTTTTTCTGGGCTGAGTGTTTTTGAAGCCAATCCCAAAGTTATTGAAAAACTGGAAGAAGTTGGCGCTCTCGTACACAAGGGAAATATTCAACACTCCTACCCGCACTGCTGGCGATGCAAACAGCCGGTGATCTTTCGTGCAACCACGCAGTGGTTCATCAGCATGCAACAAAACGACCTGCGCCAGCGGGCTCTCAAGGCTATTGACGAAGAGGTACAATGGATTCCTGCTTGGGGTCGCGAACGCATTCATAATATGGTGGAACAACGTCCCGACTGGTGCATCTCGCGCCAACGTCAATGGGGAGTGCCCATTATGGCTCTACTCTGCGAAGACTGCGGCGAAGCATGGAACGATGCTGCATGGATGCATGGCATCTGTGACCACATAGCAAAACACCCCACCGGTTGCGACTACTGGTATGAGGCAGATATAAATGAAATCGTACCAGAAGGGCTTGTATGTCCACGTTGCGGGGGCAACCACTGGAAAAAGGAGATGGACATACTCGATGTGTGGTTTGACTCCGGTACAAGTTTTGCTGCAGTTCTGGAGCAACGACCTGAGTTGTCTGCACCGGCTGATCTCTATCTGGAAGGATCGGACCAGCATCGTGGCTGGTTCCACAGTTCCCTGCTAGTCAGCGAGGGAACGCGTGGATACGCACCCTACAAGTCCGTACTCACACACGGATATGTAGTTGATGGTGAAGGCCGCAAGATGTCCAAATCTGTGGGCAATGTCATCGCCCCGCAAGAACTTATTGAAAAATTCGGTGCTGAGATTGTGCGCTTGTGGGTCTCTTCTGTTGATTACCGCGAAGACATCCGTCTTTCTGACGAAATTCTCGGCCGTCTGGTAGATGCCTATCGCCGCATTCGCAATACGTGCCGCTTTATTCTGGGCAATCTTGACGGACTTACCAGTGAAGATCTGCTGCCACTGGAACAGCTGCAGCCACTGGACCGTTTTGCCCTAGACACTGCCGCACGCATACATGAACGTGTGCAGCAGGCCTATACGGATTTTGATTTCCACAAGGTATACCACACGTTGCATAATTATTGCGTGACAGATCTTTCAGCTGTCTATTTAGACATACTCAAGGACCGTCTGTATACATTTGCCCCTGCAAGCGATATGCGGCGTTCCGCCCAGACGGCCCTTTGGCACATCTTGCGTTTCCTGCTGCGGGACATGGCCCCTATACTTTCATTTACTGCTGAAGAAATCTTCAGCTATCTGCCCGTCGGACTACATGGCCCTGAACGTACGGTCTTTGCCCTGCCGGCAATGGACACCAGTCCTTTCCTGCTGGAAGAAGGCGTACGCGATGACTGGAACGTGCTGCTGGCTGTGCGAGCTGCCGTAACAAGAGCCATCGAACCCATGCGCCGGGATGGGATTGTTGGGCACTCACTGGATACAGACATTACGCTATATGTTTCAAACGAGCTCAAACAGCGCTTGGAAAGTCTGCATACAGACCTTCGTGCATTTTGTATTGTCTCGCAGCTCCGCGTTGATGATCTTGCCTGTGCGCCTCAGACGGCAGTACAGGATACAGAGGTCGCTGGCCTTGCTGTAATGGTGCAGAAGGCCCAGGGAGAAAAATGTGAACGCTGCTGGGTTTACAGTCTCAATCTAGGCACAGACCCGACACATCCAACGCTGTGCCCGCACTGCACCACTGTCATGAAAGAGTTGGATGCATAGTCCGTGATACGTAGACGCTATCGCATTCTGGTGGGCATGGCTCTGCTGGCCCTTACGTTGGATCAACTGAGCAAATGGCTCATTGTGCGCAGTATTCCCGAACACAGGGCAATCACTGTTATTTCTGGTATGTTTGATTTGGTCAATATCCGAAACAGAGGTGCAGCCTTCGGTTTTCTTAACCGTTCCGATATTGAATGGCAGTTTTGGCTGTTCCTGTGTGCTACAGCGGCTGCAGTATGGGCCATTCTTGTACTCGTACGCAGTGCGCAGGAAAACACATGGCTGTTTACAGGGCTCGGTCTTGTCATGGGGGGGGCTTTAGGCAATCTCGTTGATCGTGTACGTTTTCGTGCTGTAGTTGATTTTCTGGATTTTTATTGGCGGGACTGGCATTGGCCCGCCTTCAACATTGCCGACTCTGCCATATGCATCGGAGCTGTACTGGCCTGTCTTGTACTGTGGCGCACGCCTTCTGCCGAAGGAGAAAAATCATGACCTTCCAGTGGTGGCATGTACTCGTGGCATTATTGCCCATGCTCCCCACATTCTGGAGCATTGTGCATGTCTGGAGTCATGAATTTGCCTCACCACAGCAACGCGCTCTGTGGCTCGTGCTGGTAGTTTTTCTGCCGGTATTGGGTGGGCTCATCTATATTTTTACAGGTCGCAAGAAAGCACTGCGGACGCTGTAAGATGCACTGCATGCAAGCATGCACTGCACCAACAACCGTAACGAGGATTTTATGCGCACATTCCGTTCTTTGCCCTTTCTGGCACTGGCTGCTGTACTGCCACTGCAAGGCTGCTTGGGTAGCACCAGCGGCAGTAATGGTATGACCTTGGAACAACAGGTACAACAGCAGGACATGCAGTTGCGCCAGCTGCAACCTGCACAAGCCGACGCCTGGAACCAGATTCAAGCTCTACGGCAAGAAGTCAACACCCTGAAGGGGCAACTGGACGACCTACAAAATGCCGGTGGAGCAGGAGCTCTTGCTTCCCGTCTCAAAACACATGATGAAGCGCTAAGGCAGGTCGAACGCAGCATGGCCTTGAATCTGAACCTTGGCGAAGCGACAGGTACTACTCCGGGTATGCCCCCTGCAACTACTGCCACGGCAGGACCTAAAACCGGGAACACTGCGCCAACCTATGGTCAACCACCCGAAGCTTCTGTTACTCCTGCCACGGCAGCGGGTGAGGGGTACACCACAGGCACAGCACAAACAGCGCAACCAGCAGCAGCTCCCAGCGCAAGTACCTGGGGTCAAGCAACCCCACAAGCAAAGCCACAAGTGGAAGTGCCCAAAAAGGACATATCTCTTGCGCTGTTTGATGCTGGCGTCAATGCCTATAATGCCCGCAAATACAATGAGGCCCAGCGCTCATTTTCAGATTTTCTCAAAAACTACAAAACACACACCCAGGTTCCAGAAGCGCAGTACTACCTTGCAGAGTGTTATTTTCAGCGCAATCAGTTTGCAGACGCAGCCCTTGCGTATGATACTGTCATCAAAAAGTACTCCACTTCCTCCAGCGCTCCAGGCGCATATCTAAAGCAGGGCATATGCTTCAGCAAGCTCAACCAGGGTGCTGCTGCCAAAGCGCGCATGCAGGAGCTTATCAAGAAATACCCCAACTCGCCTGAGGCGGCACGCGCCAAAGCTTTTCTCAAAAACAACAAATAGTCGTACGATCTTCATTGGGTAAAAGAACGCTTATTTTACGAACACACGCATGTGCCGCGCAAGGGAGGCCGGGCAATGAGTGAGAACAAGCCAGAAAATACCGTTTACAAACAAGTCAGCGCTGATATTCGCGATGGCCTTAGAGACATCTATCAGCAAATCTCCACGGCATCCAAGGATCAACCACAAGCCGTCGAGCAACCAAAGGAGCTTTTTCTTGAAGCTTCAAGCCAACTGACGGAAGTGTTGAAAGCAACGGAAACCGCTACCATGCACATCATGGAGATCGTTGAGCGGCATCTGGAACTGCAGGAACAAAATGTCGAGCTGCTTGAAAAACTGCGCAATGGTGAAAATATAGCTCTGCACACGGCAACCCTCATAGAGCACAATCACAAACTCGGTGACGACCTTACTGCCCTGCTTACTACGCTCAGCTTTCAGGATATCACTGGCCAGCGCATCAAGCGTGTGGTTTCCGCCCTGGAGCAGATTGAGGCCAAAGTCGTGGAGCTGTACGTTTCTTCAGGTCTTATGATGGAGGGCGCAGAAAAAGATCCCCGGAAAAATGTCGCAGAACTGCAATCAGAAGCCAAACAGGCCATGCAGGAATTCCGCAAGGGTCAGCAGGTACGCAGTGAACTCAAGGGCCCGGATACACATGGCGTTTCCCAGAATGCCATCGACGATATGCTCTCTCAGTTAGGGCTGTAACCTGTTCCCGCCGCTTTGAGGCAGTTTTCGCATTGCCTTTACACCAGCTACAAAAAAAGCAGAACACTGAAGTCCATAAGGTTTCAGTGTTCTGTTTTTTTGCCAGAAAAACCAAGCAAATCTCTTGTAAATACCTTTTTTCGAGAGCATATGTCGCTTGAGAGCGGACATATCGGGTAGTAGCCAAACTAGGGAACTAAAGCCTCTCCCTTGCCTTCTTGCAGGATGCGGGCCTTACAGATAATCTCTGGGCGGTATTCAAAATGCATAAGATCATACTCATGCCATTTACCGCCCCAGATAAACCCCTCGTTTTCAAAAGCCTGTACTATATCACTTGGGTATTTTTTTTGCATGGGATGCGGCTGAAGCCTACTCCAACGCCAATAGGGCGCTACCGTAGCACTTATGTCAAAGGCAATGCCGAACGCATGTGGGCTAAGACGACGTTCGCCGGCAATACGGCGCCAGTTGAATCCACCGTCCATCTTAAGAAAACGCCTGAGACCCGGCCTCGTTGCCACAAGGGCAGCCAGGGTGGCACTGGCTCTGCGCATGGCCTCAGCGGCAGGTGCAGCCAACCATAGGTGCTGCCCGAGCAAAGACACTTTCTGCAACTGCCCTTTCACTGCAGCTGGTGATTCCCCATAGAAATACTGCAAAAGATCATAAGATCTTCGCCGCCCAGGCGAAATGCCAAGAGGTGTATCGGGCCGCTCCGGTTCCAGAGGATAAGCATCAGCCATGGAACTACGTACATCTACCACCCAGGGGTCTTCCACCCAAGCATGTCTCACCTTGCCTGCGGCAGCATAACGTACGCGGCGTCCGTCATGGAGCACCAGCCACAATCCGTCACAATCCGACACCATATGGCTGATCTGCGGATACGATAGCTGCAGACAACGCCAGTCTATCCTGCATACGGCATCACACTCCTGCGGAAGTGCCGGGTAAGTGCTATGTTGGAGTACTGATAGCCCTTCGTCGGGTAAAGACAAAGAACGGGTTGCGGCAGTATCATCAGAAGCCACTGCCGCAACGGGAGCGAGCAGGAACAACATGAACCAGAAAATTAACGCCATATGCACTGCGTGCCCCTTGCCGTCATGTTTTTTCCTCTATGTATCTTATATCAGAGTTCTGCAAGATGCACATGCATTTGCCACACACCCAAGGGGCATATTGCCGTACAGATGCCACAGCCGATACAGCGTGCCCCGTCAGATATATAACCATAACCACCCTCATCGTCATGGACACGGGCAATAGCCCTTTCCGGACAGGCCTTAAGGCACTGTCCGCAATCGCGACAGCCTCTTCCCTGTGGGCTGCATTGCATCTCCTGTTGCCATACCGGTTCACGCAAGCGCAAGTCGCCACAAGCCACCAGACCGCTTACCTGAAAATTATCCTCGACGACATCGCCGAATATACCGCCTGGAATCCATGCTTCACGTCTAAAGGCAGTGATATCCTCCACAGTGTCTGGACGCTTTTCATCGCCAATCTCGGGCACAATCTTATGCCACATGCTCCAGTCTGCCAAGAGTTGACACGCTTCCTGTTTGTCGACGGCCGCAAGGAAATCATCCAGCCCGCTTTCCAGCCAGGCGATATCGTCTGTTTCCAGCTCCTTTACGCAGACTTCTGCAGGAAGCGAACTCACCTGCCCGCGATAATAGACAATACCACCCACCATGCCCACGCAAGGGCGTTCCCCCAAAACAGATGACATCTTTTCGCAGCCAAGCCCGCACACCACGGCCCGTCCGCCACCCATGAATTCAAAGGAAAAACTCCCGACATTCTGCAAGACCCACAGGCTCGGTTCGTCGTACATGGGGTCATGCTTCATGAGCGAAGCGGCACGGGCACCTGCTCGCCCTCCCACATAGATGACGCCACTGGCAGCGCAGTGTCCCGCTGTATCACCCACGTCACCGCGTACTACAACGCGACCGCCTGCATTGAGCCAGCCCACATCTGCCGGTGCCGGACCCTCCACAAGCACGGTAGTGGCAGGCAGGCACATGGCTCCCACACGTTGACCAGGATTGCGTACCGTGAATGTCAAAGGAGCACCCTTCCTGTTCCAGAGAGGGCCACCGATATCGTGCTGCCCTGAAGCAGCAATGTAAAAATCCGTTTCTCCCTGTTCCACCGCAGCTTCAATAAGTAAAAGAAGCTCTTGTGTAGAACGGCGTTCATGCCCTGAAACTGTATCTATGTGCAGCATAGTTCTCTCCTGCGTCAACATGCATACTGAATGCCCAGCTTGTCCGCTACGGCCTTGTCTGAGGTAACAAGGGCATCAGAACGTCCCACAGGCAATGAACTGTTGCCCACAGGGGCCAGCAGCTTACGCAACTCAGCGTCAAAAGAGCGCATGTAGCCTACGATATTTTCCGCGCCACGGTCTATGTCAAGCCGACGTACCAGGCGAGGATCCTGGGTGCAGATTCCAGTGGGGCATTGACCTGTATTACACGCATTGCATCTGCCCTGCTCATTACCGACGCAACCAAGCAACTGAATAAGAATCTTGCCCACAAAGACACCATTGGCTCCAAGACAGATCAACTTAAAAGCGTCAGCTGCGGCATTGCCCGTCTGCCCCACACCACCACCTGCCCAAAGCGGAATCTGCCCCTGTCGCCCCTGAGCAACAGCGGCCCGATAACAATCACGCAGTTTGGAGACCACGGGATGCCCAGTGTGTTCAAGTGATATCTCATTTGCTGCTCCGGTGCCTCCCTGAATTCCGTCCAAAAAGAAGCCACCACATATATTATAGGGATCGCGCAACAAATTGTTGTACACTGCAACGGATGTAGCCGAGACAGCGCACTTAATTGCCACAGGCACGCGAAAACCAAAGATGGCGTTGCACGAAAGGTGCATCTTTTGTACGGCTTCCTCAATGGAATAGAGCCCCTGATGATTGGGAGGAGAATGCAGCGTGACGCCGGGTACACCACGGATAGCCTGAATATGCGGGGTAACTTTAGCTGCGGGCAGCAAGCCGCCGTCACCGGGCTTGGCACCCTGCCCTATCTTAATAAGAACCGCAGCGGGATCCACTTTCATACGGGGCAAAGCCGTAAGTATACGGTTCCAGCCAAAATGCCCGGAGGCTATCTGCAAAATCATGTACTTAAGATACTCAGATTCCAACAGCCTGACGGGCATACCGCCCTCGCCTGAACACATGCGCACCGGCAAGTGACAACGCTCATTCAGGTAAGCACATGCCAACGCCACTGCCTCCCACGCACGGGTGGAAAGCGCCCCTATGCTCATATCACTAAATATGAGAGGATATATCCAACGTACAGGAGGTGTCCGTCCGGCAACTTTCAGCCTCTCCCCTTCCACCTGCAGAGGAAGATCCGACACGGGCATGACGCGCCCAAGAGGAGCACGTATATCAAAAAGATGACGTTCAGAATCCAGAGCGGGATCGGTCATCTGGCTGATACGGCCCACCATAATGGTATCAAGCGTGCGCCTTTGTACACCACCGTGACGTCCGCCACGCTTGGGCGTACCGACGCAGCGGGAAAGCATGGACATACGGTTATCATAATTGCGCACAGGTTGTATTGCCCCTACTGGACATACCTTAGCGCACATGCCGCACCCCCTGCAGGCGCACTTAGAATCAGCAATCTGTCGGATGGCAAGACGCGGAGCGGGTGTCTGCCCTGAATGTTCCCCTGATATATGAACAGAGCCACGCAAATATCTATTGCGCACGACCTCAATGGCATGAAAGGAACAGGCAGCCACACAGGAACCGCACATGACGCACACGTCTCTCTGCCATACAATATTCCAGCGCAAGTCACCAACGCTCACATCCTGAACCATTACTGTCTCCACCGACGAACCTCCAATCCATTGTCGATGACTACCATCTCCCGCTCGTCAGGGTAGATGTCTTCACCGGTATCACGCTCAGGAAGGATGGCATTGAGCCCACACACTTCAGACGATACTACAACTATATTCTCGTCACCACCAACAACCATTGGCCGCAATTTTCTAGAATCACCCAGAGCCAGCATTGTTCCGTCGGGCAGGAGGGCAATAATGGCTCCAGGTCCATTGGCCTCCAGGTGAGACAGTGATTCGCGGATAAGAAAAAGCGCATCGCGGTCTTTACGGCATTCCATTTCCGCAATGGGCAATGGGGTAATAACATGCTTGTAATATCCTAGGGGCCAACCCAATTCATGCAGAACATAATGCAGAGTGTACAGCAGATTCTGCGAGTCAGATTCAAAC
>JAFTDG010000026.1 GCA_017454325.1 Desulfovibrio sp.
CCAATCGACAGTTAGGCCAGAGACATGAGCCACCATGGCACGGAGATGCCGATGCAGCTGGCTCATGGCAAGTTCGGCATTTCTTGTCTCAATGGCATCCACACCTTGCAAAATGACAACTCTGCCCGCAATATATGTTGCGATAGCAAAGATAATCACTATACAAAGGGAAAAAATAAAAATAAACTTTTTTTGACGCATAGTTCTCGTCTCGCGGGTGCGCACGCTCAAAATGATACAGACGCAGAAAGTAAAGAACTGCATGCGTAACTGGAGAGGAAGCGAGGAAAGTTCATTATTCTACGCTAATTTATTTTACCTATCAGACAAGTGTTGGCTTGGCAAGAAAGAAAACTATGCCTGCAAGAATACCCTCTTGTATTTGTAGTTGATAAACATGTAGAAAGGATATTGGGAGAGACCTATGCGGCGAGATGACAAGACTGTATTAGCGGTAAGCGTAACGGCCTTTGGAGGATTGTTGCTGCTTCCCGGAGCATTGGATGGCTTTATCCGGCTGACGACGACGTATCCCTATGCCATGAGTTTTATCAAATTTGCGGTTTTGGCAACCCTGGGAGAATGCATAGCCCTGCGCATTACCACTGGCGTTTACAATCGGCCTGGCTTTGGCCTCGTGCCCAAGGCCGTGGTCTGGGGTTTTCTGGGCATGCTCATCAACGTGGCCTTTACCATATATGGCGGTGGTACGCCTCGTCTGCTCACAGGGCTTGGCCTGCTAGCCCCCGAGGCCACAGGCTTCAGTTCTCGCCTGCTTACAGCGTTTGCCGTCAGTGTGCTGCTAAATTCTCTGTTTGCACCGGTGCTCATGGTAGTACACAAGCTGACGGATCTACACATCACTGCCGGGGGCGGTACAATGGGCGGGATGTGCCGTAAGCCGGACGTTGCGGCCCTGCTGCGTACAGTGGATTGGAACGTCATGTGGGGATTTGTGTTCAAGAAGACCATTCCTTTGTTCTGGATTCCTGCGCACACCATCACCTTTATGCTGCCCGTGCATTTTCGCGTGCTTTTTGCTGCCCTGCTGGGTATAGCTCTGGGAGTTATTCTGGCCTTTGCGGGGTTGCGTGCCCAAAAGGTGTGACTTGCATAGCACAGCTTACTGTTTACAGGGTGGATATAACTATGCCTGCAATGGCGTGAGCTCACGGAACCAGTCGGGCATGGCGACGGGACGACCTTGTGCATTAGTAATGGCGTGCTGGGTCATGCCGGTTGCAAGAAGTCGCGTCTTGTCCTCATTCCATATCTCGTATACAAAGCGCAAGGACGCCCGGCGTTTTTCGTTGATGCCAGCGCGAATCAGCACGAGCTCGTCATAGCGGGCTGGCGCTCTGTAGCGGCATTGGGCTTCACGCACGGGCAGACGTAAGCCGCGTTCCTCCACAACAGCATAGCTCATGCCACAGGCGCGGATGTATGCGTTGCGCGAACGCTCAAATAGATGCAGATATTCTGCATAATAAAGAACGCCCATGGCGTCTGTTTCTCCATAGGAAATGCGGTGTTGCAACCAAATATCGGGGGTAGGAAACTGATCATGCACTGGAAATCTCCTTGGTTTATGTTGCGTGGGAATGATCACAAGTATTATTGCAGCCTGCGTTGCGCAGGGGTGCTGTTGTTGCTGCTGCTGAGCGCCTGTGCCAAACAAGCTCCGGCTCCGGAGTATCCTGCATCACCACCGGTGAGTTTTGAAAGTCCAGAATTCTTTGTGACAAACCTATTTCCTCGTAACCAGGAATTGACAAGCTGGAACGACCTGGCATCTAGTGTGCGCAAGTCTCTTGCCTACGTCAACCGCAAGCCACAGAGCGCAGTTGCCGTACAGCGGCCCGGCCTTCGTGTGACTTGGGGGGACCTTTCGCAGACTCTCACGCGTTTGCAGACACTGCTTCCCAGGCTGGATGCGGAGCCTCAGCTGCTGCTGCAACACTTTCAATGGGTCCAGGTGCCGGGTGGCATCAACTATTCTGGTTACTATGAGCCCACAGTGCGCGCCAGCCGTACGCGCAAGCCAGGGTACACGCAGCCCATTTACCGGGTACCGCCAGATCTGCATAAGGTGATGGCCAGGCGTGGTAAGTATTATGACCGACGTACTATTGAAGAAGGGCAGATACTGGCAGGCAAGGGGCTTGAGCTTGCATGGGCAGCCGACCCGGTGGACGCGTTTTATCTGGAAATTCAGGGGTCCGGCAGGCTGCTTTTTGATGACGGCACCCAGGCCTATGTGAATTATGCCGGGCAAAATGGACATAAATACAAGAGTTCTGGGCGTATCATGCGCGAAAAAGGCCTGCTCAAACGCGGAGATATTTTTGAACAGCGTGAGTGGTTCAAAAACAATCCAGACCGGGTGCGTGAAATCCTTAACGAAAATCCCAGCTACGTCTTTTTCAAGTTCGGCACCCAAGGCCCTACAGGTGCCATGGGCTATGAAGTAGAGGACTGGCGAACACTGGCCACAGACAGACACTTTATACCATTGGGGGCCGTTGTGGCCTATGGCGTCA
This sequence comes from Desulfovibrio sp., assembly GCA_017454325.1. GTDB lineage: Bacteria > Desulfobacterota > Desulfovibrionia > Desulfovibrionales > Desulfovibrionaceae > Desulfovibrio. Next base: position 2,541 of record JAFTDG010000026.1, read on the forward strand.
ATGCTCCTGACGAGAATAAGGGCCGTATCCCTCTGCGTGGCATTGGCTTTGCGCAGGATGTGGGGGGGGCCATCAAACGCAACCGGATTGATATTTTTTGCGGCGGTGACCGACGAGCAAACTATGTGGCCAGTTTTCTTGATGCCAAGGGGCCGGCTTGGGTTCTATTGGCGAAATAGGCGAATTGTGCCATATGAGCTGTAGATGCCTTGCAGCCTTATGAAACGTGTGATACTGAATATGCTAGTGCGAGGGTGGCGAAATTGGTATACGCACTGGATTTAGGATCCAGCGCCTTCGGGCTTGCGGGTTCAAATCCCGCCCTTCGTACCAAAAGAATTTCAAGGGGTTACGCAAATACGTAGCCCCTTTTTTGTCCTCAAGTTGCCGTTTGTATCCCCCCTGAATTATTTTTTTCAAGGGTAGGTATCTCAGGCATCTTTCCGGCAGCGATTGCCTGCCTGCCACCCGCAGTTACATGTGCATCGTGGCACTGGATAAGAATAAAAAGAGACTATGCGTTTGTGAGTACCTCTACTGCATATTGGTTAATGCTTTTCCCCACAGCTTTTTTGCTTGTGCAGCCTCGTCAATATTACAGCCACAAGAACCTAATAAGCTTTCGACATCTGAATAACTTATCGTTTTGCTTATCGGGTTGCGATAGATGGCTTTTAGAGTTTTTTCCAGTTTAGTGTTTATGTAAATATGCTATCAAAAAAGATAGCATGGCAAGAGGATATATTACTCGTTTATCGACGATGCCTTCCTGATACATATTGATTGAAAGTGCCAATATAAGTATAATATTTCATATATAATAGGGAGCTAAAAATGGATAATCTCTATGCAAATGTTACGGTGAGCGTAACTGAGCTTAAAAGAAATTTAGCATCTGTCCTTGCTTCTACGCAAGAATCACCTGTGGTGGTTCTTAACCATAACAAACCGGAAGCATATCTCCTGTCTGCGCGATATTATGAAAACCTATTAGAAAAGTTGGAGGATACCGAAGACAGGTTGCTTGTCAAAGAACGCATGGATGGTCCATTTGTTGAGGTCAGCCTAGATGATCTATAGGCTGCGTTTCCATGAACTAGCTCTTAAAGAATGGCAAAAGCTGGATTCAACCATTCGTGAGCAATTCAAAAAGAAACTGTCAGAACGGCTTGAGCATCCTCATATCCCTTCGGCAGCATTATCCCGTATTCCCGATTGCTACAAAATTAAATTACGTCAGTCCGGGTATCGCCTTGTCTACCGTGTGGAAGACGACATTCTGTATGTTACAGTTATAAGTATCGGCAAACGAGAAAGGCTATCAGCCTATATAGCGGCAGCATCACGTTTGGATTGAACGCATTTTACATTTCGCAGACGCATAACCAACCCCGAATACTGCTGCATGATCCTATTATTACGGATGGCTATGCTAAGAGGCTTCCTGGTTCCCCACCAGCATGACAAACCTCTTCCCCCTTGTAACGCCCGGTATAGAGCAGATTCCGTTGCAACATAACATATTGCTGAGTCGCAAGAGGGATAATTACGGCTGGGTATTCTGCGCCCTGTGATTTGTGGAAGGATACGGCATAATAGGTGAAACAACATCCGACGCTTTGGAGGCCAGAGCATGTTTCCTGCGCCTTCCCATTTTGCTCCCCTCCTTGGGACAGGTTCAGGCACGCACTGTCCCAAGGAGGGGAGCACCTCTATCAATGGTGTGTCATACTCGTAAACTACTTGTCAGCTCTAGTCACATCCCGTCCGTAAATGAGCCTGAAATCGTTTTTCATGGAAATGGGAATCCAGCCATTTGCATCACAGGCAGCACGCATTTTGCCGGCTTTTCCAGGATTGCCAAGTTCACGCTCTGTATCATCACACAGGAGGGCAAAAGCAAGGGCCTTGTGCCTATTGTTTGTGACGGTGTAGCTGAACATGCTATAATCGCCGGATGAATTGCCAAAGGCAAGAACTGGTTGCTTTCCTATCTCTCTGACAATGCTCGAAACCTTGTTCATTTGTAAATTTTTCTCGATGAACTCGCCGCGCAGGATGATGTCTTCTCCCGAATGCCTATAGGCAAGTCCATCGGTAGTTCCCTGATGCGATGCATTCTCTCTTACGTCTGTTCCGATGATGTTGTCCGAGTCCACGGGGAGAGCACCGTCTGCAAGAATGCGTACCGTTTGCCGGTCGGAGCCAGAGACAATAAAGAGTTTAAAGCGGTTGGCCGAAAGATAGGAGAGCACTTCGACCATGGGGAGATAGAAGCTGTTACCGCGTACAAGATTTGTCATGCCTTCAGCGGGCGTCTGCATAAAGCGTTTTACGTAGGCATCATAGTCCGTGATGGACATGCCAGCAAATGCCGCTTCCTGGGCTCTCGCTTCTTCACGGGAGATATCTTTGGGCAGCGACTTGGGAGTGGTAAGGCCCGCTGCATGGGGACTTGCTTCAAGCCCCGTTCCCTCCACGGGGTTGGGAATGCCAATGCGATAAATGCCTGCCTTGACCATCTGGGCATAGGCCTTTTCCTTGGGTGTTGGCTTGTAGGTGGGGTCGTTCAGCACACGCTCAAGATAGAGCATCCATTCGAAATAGGAAGGCGTTGTTTCGCAGATGAGGGTTCCGTCCAGATCGAATACGGCAATTCTGTCCTCAACGGGAATGAAATTGGGGCTTGCGGGATTCGTGACCTCTTTTACATAACTTGTCAATTTTTGAAGGGAGGGGGCATTTTTGTTCCAGTACAGGAAGTTGCTGCCCTGCGCATTCACGGAAATTTGAGCGAGTTTAGCTCTCGTTGGTACGTCAATATCAGCACCGTGCCGTGTGGTTGCACAGGCGCAGAGCGACAGTGAAAGAAAAACAGCCATGCAGATCTTCAGATGTTTCATAATATTTCTCCGGGTTATGGTAACTCAATAATGAGCCTCATCGCCTGTCGGCATGGTATGCCCGCGGAGCAGGAAGATCACGAAACACATGGCCGCAATAAAGATGCCGGTCCATGTGGACGCCGTGAGCGACCAGTGGAAGGGGAATTTCTCATAATAGAAGAGATATGCCCCGCAAACGCTTGTCATAAACAGGGCCGGCAGGGTGGCTATCCAGTGCAGACGGTCGCGTCGCCTGAGCCATACTGCAGCGGCCCAAAGTGATACACAGGCCAATGTCTGATTGGTCCAGCCAAATGCCATCCAGATAGCCCGAAAGTCACCTACCGCAAAATAGATGCCCAGGAGAAACAGGGGAATGGCTATTATGACACGCTTGCTTATTTGTTTTTGCTGCATGTGCAGCATGTCTGCAAGAATGAGCCGTCCTGTGCGGAAGGCTGTATCACCGGTCGAAATGGGCAGGATGACTACCCCAAGAAAGACAAGTGTGCCCCCTATCATACCGCCCAAAAGACCTTCAGAAGTTTTAGCCACAACAACGGCGGGTGTGCCCGCAGCAAGCAATGCTTGCGGATCGCCATCATAAAAGGAAAGGCCGATAGTCACCCAGATGAGAGCTATAAGCCCTTCGGCAATCATAACACCATAGAACATGGTACGTGCCTGCCCTTCGGAACGCATGCAGCGGGCCATCATAGGAGATTGTGTGGCATGAAAGCCCGAAATGGCACCACAGGCAATAGTCACAAACAGGAGAGGCCAGATGGGCAGGCCCTTGGGATGCAGATTAGTGAAAAAGTCAGAATATTTCAGGTTGGGTAGTACCGTGTACGCCGGGTTTACTAGCAGGGCGATGAAGAGTCCTACGGCCATGAATAGCAAAAGGATGGCAAAAAGCGGGTAGACACGACCGATAATTTTATCGATGGGAAGGATGGTGGCCAGGAAATAGTAGGCAAAAATACAAATGGCAAAGGCAAGTGTAAGTACCTTGCCTGAGGCTACGGAACCGTCGGGTGCCCGGCAGAAATTCGCTAGTGGGCAGGTAACTAGCCATTGTAAAAAATCATTTCCCCAGGATGTGGTGTGAAGCAGCTGCTGGGTTTTGAAGGAGAGCAGCCCCGCCGGGCCGTTGACGAAAACCGCACCAACAAGAATCATGAACCAGATGGTAAAGATGAGCATGAACCAGCGCACATACGGGCCGAGGTTGCGTCCAATGACTTCAGGATAGGAGACACCACCGTATCTGAGGCTCATGGCCCCTGTAAGAAAGTCATGTACGGCCCCGGCAAAGATGCAGCCAAAGACTACCCAGAGTAGGGCAGCAGGACCGTACACCGCCCCCATGATGGGGCCGAAAACGGGACCAAGGCCGGCAATGTTCAACAACTGTATGAAAAAAATTTTGTAGGGGGGCAAGGCAACACTGTCTACGCCGTCTGCATGTAACTGGACGGGAGTCGGACGGGAACGGTCAATGCCAAAAATTTTTTCCGCTATGACGCCATAGACGACGTACCCCAGGATGAGCAGTACGACTGCACACAAAAAACAGACCATACCCATTGATTCTACTCCAGATAGTTCCGTCATTCTGCACGAAGCGAATGACAAGCACGTCATCTTAGCTGGCGCAATGCAGCAGCTTGCACCATTGCCTACAAAAATACTGTGTTTCTGTAGTTCCAGAACCGCGTCGCGTCAAGTGCAGGCATGTATGTGGCACGAGAATGGGGCGTGTCCTGAAGCCTTGTCTGCCAATCAGTGCAGGAGCGGGGCAAGAAAATATTGCCAGACGAGCGTCAGCAGGAGCAGGCTTAAAGAGACAGTCAGGAAACGACGTACTGCGACGGAACCAATACGTATGGCCATACGGCTGCCCAGCCAGTTGCCCAGACAACAGGCAGCCGCCATGGGCAGGGCTAGTCGCCACAGCACCACGCCGCCGTAAATGAAGACCAGCGTACCGGAGAGATTGGAGGCCAGATTGAGCACTTTTGACGTTGCCGAGGCTTCCATGAGCTCCATGCGCAGCACCCAGTGGAAGGCCAAGATGAGAAAACTGCCGGTTCCAGGACCGAAAAATCCGTCATATATACCCAAGGCCAGACAAACAAGAGCCACTGGTAGCCAAAAGCGTGCTCCCTGTTGAGGCGTGTTAGCCCTGGTGGTAGTACGTCGGCGTTCTCTGGGTGGCAGAAGTACAGCGCATATGCCTACGGGAAGCAGGGCTACAAGTATCTTGCCCAAGATGGATGGATCCAGCCGCAGGGCCATTTCTGAGCCAGCAAAAGAACCGAGCAGTGAAAATGCGATGCCAGTCAGTGCCACGCGCCAGCGTACAAGGCCGCTTCTGGCAAAGTTGCCCAGCGCTGTGCAGGTGCCAAGACAGGCACTCACCTTGTTACAGCCCAGGGTCATATGCGGTGGCACGCCTGAAAGCAGCAGGGCGGGCATGGTTACAAGCCCTCCACCACCGGCGATGGCGTCAATAAAGCCGCCAACAAAGGCAGAGAGAATGCCCAGAGCATAGACAAGCGGCGTACACTCGAACATGGCAGCTACCACTTTTTGAAAATAATCCAGGCCGCCAGCACAATAAGCGCAAATCCTACAACATGATTCCAACGCAGGGGCTCGTGCAGCCAGACTGCGGAAAAGGCCATGAATACCGTCAGGGAAATAACTTCCTGCACTGTCTTGAGTTCGGCTGCGGAGAAATAGCCGTAGCCAATGCGATTGGCCGGAACCTGCAACATATATTCAAAAAGGGCCAAGCCCCAGCTTGAGAGAATCACCAGGGGAAGGGCTGCGCCCTTGTAACGCAAATGCCCGTACCAGGCAAAGGTCATAAAGATATTTGAGCAGAGCAGCAGGCCAACAGTAGCATAAGGAACGGGAATCTGCATGGGAAGCTCCGTATGCCGGCAGCCGGCAGGGGAATTTTTCCGGCAACATGCCGGGGCATTCCCATAGCCTTCAGTGCAGGTTACGTCAATGCCAAAAAGAAAACCCCTGAATGCTCAGGGGGTTTCTAAAGCCTTCGCCGTATGCCTTGCCCCAATCGGGCACGACGGAAAAGCTGTTCGTCTCTGGGGTCCCCTTTATATGATCTCCCGGCCCCGGCACCTATCCAGGGCCGGAAAATCATGTGGGGAGGGGAGTATGTACAGGCTGTGGCCGGTCTGGCGACCATGCCTAGGCAGCCATGGTGTCAAAAAGTTCCTTGGCACTCTGGTTGGCGGGATTGGCTCCCAGCACACTCTCCAGATGTTCTCTTGCCTCCGCGCCACGGCCAAGATAAATGAGGCAGCCAGCCAGCGTCACTCGGACTGCTTCGGCTTCTGTGCCAGACTCAAGGGTAGCTTCCAGGTAGGGCAACACCTTTTCTACGCAACCAAGCTGGTAGCTTTCACGCACGAGGCAATTAAGGGCCACGATGTTCTCGCACGACTTATCAAGCGCACGGGCAAAGTAGTCAAATGCCAACGCATGCTCGCCCTGTTCCATGTACACGAGGCCAATGCCGCAGAGAGCCTTGTCAGTTTCTTCTACACTGGCTGCCTTCTGGTACAAAACCAGCGCCTTGTCCAGCTGTGAGCGCTGTACTGCCACAGTGGCCAGCCCCAGATAGGGTGCCGCGCATTGGCTGTTGTCACCGGCGGCCTTACGGTAGTATTCCTCGGCCTTGTCAAAGTCACCCATGAACAGGTAGCATTCGCCCAATTCCTTGTTGATTTCGTAATCGAGTTGGTTGCTCATGTTGTCCTCCCCCACAGAAAGCAGGTTTTCTAAAGCGCGGTATGCGCTTTGTTTGCCAAAAGATATGCATGTGGTGTGCCATAAATAAAAAAAATAATAAAAACGATTAGTTAATTTTTATTTGTGCTCAGCATAGGAAAATTTGACAGGGGGAAGGTGTGTGTCAGGTTTATTGGTGCCATATATATGGCGGAGTTTTGCAGCGGAAAATTTTGCCTACAGAGAAGATTTTTTTGTCAGGAAGCGTTGCCATGGACGTGGTAGGCATTGCAGGCAAACGTCAAACTCCTGGCGGCGAGAAAAAAGCCTTTACTGGCTGATACGCGCTGCTGGTGCCGCAGTAGTGGGCAGGCTACGTGGGCACTGTTGGGCTGTCCTTGCCCGAGGAAGCTCCCTGCCGGGGCGCCTCATGAGAACGGGCGTTGCACAGCATGCGGCATGTCGACTTCTCTACCTCCTGCCATGCCTGCTTTTCGCAGCCTGCACAAGCCCGTCGCCACGTCCCGATCTTGATGCAGCCGCCCGGCGGGGCTTCGCGGAAACGCGCTTTCCTACACAACTGTTTACGCTGTTTGGCCTGTATCACCCCGGCGCGGGCGCCGTGCTGCACGTCTACATAGAGGGCGACGGCCATGCCTGGGATGCGCCCCACCGTCCTTCCTCAGATCCGACGCCGCGCAATCCCGTGGCCCTGCGCTTGGCGCTTGCCGACCCCGGTTGCGGTCCTGTGCTCTACCTCGCCAGGCCCTGTCAGTTTGTGCGCGGCACGGAGCGCCGCAACTGTGCCGTACGCTGGTGGACGAGCGCACGGCTCGGTACTGATGTTATTGTTGCTCTTGACGAGGCCGTAACGCAGGCCAAAAACCGCGCTGGAGCCGCACGCGTGGCCCTGTTCGGCTTTTCCGGAGGAGGCGGTGCGGCTGCCCTGCTGGCGGCCCGGCGTGACGATGTGGCCTTTCTGGGGACTGTGGCGGGCCTGCTCGACACAAAAGCCTGGACGGCTCGCATGCACGTCAGTCCGCTTGCTGCCTCTCTGAATCCACTGGACGTGGCCGTGCGTCTGCGTGCGTTGCCGCAGCTCCATCTGTGCAGCCGTGATGATACAACCATGCCGCCGGAAATTTCTGCAGGTTTCTGTGCAGCGGCAGGGCGGACGGACAGCCGTGTGGTGGTAGAGGGCATGCCCCATGGCGGAGCGTGGGAAACGCTCTGGCCGGAGCTGCTTGCGCGTCAGCCCTGACAGCCTATTCCCTTTCTTCATTCCCTATCAAATATCTTCCACACGCAGTATGTGGCGTATGACAGGGCTGTGCCACCCATAAAGGTGACCGTTTTTGGCATGTGGTAGCGCATAATCACCCCATAGGGTGATGTCTTTGTCTTACGTATGTACTATAGGAGGGAGCAACAATACTTTCCGTACATGTCAGGAGTACAGCATGAAAACCCTGATCCGGGCCTTTTTCATACTTTTTGTGCTCATTCCTGTATGCTGGGATTCTGAAAACACCGCTGCCGAAGAGCTTGGTTTCACGCCACTCCGATATTTGTCCACGGCAAAACTGGAAGAAATCAACAACGATACCGACTGGGACGAAATCCCTGTGATAACGAACAGGGAGGAGTATTTTGAGTATTTGCATGATTGTTTTGAAGAAAGGATGACTGTCTTTCCCATTGCATTCCGCAAGGGATTTAAGATCAATGCAAAAACGGGGAGAGCCTTTGATGATCCGGCTCTACCGATGTATGTAAGCAACTGGTGCTATCAGGTCATAGACGGCAATAGCAATAATGGTATTGTAAAAGCTGTCTATCAGGTCATTTACTATCCTGGGCTTAACATTGCCGATGCGTATCTGAATAATGACACCTCAGACCTTACAAAGGATGAATTGAAAGTATACAAAATGGCTTTGTCGATTGTTGATAAAGCTAAACAGCACAAAAATGATTTAGATAAGGAATTATTTATATTTAATACACTTATTAGATCCGCAAAGTATAAAGCAATAGATACGTCCAAAGGGTTGGTACCTATGCGGAGAATTTCTGCATTGGGCATTTTTCTTGA